>NZ_JAHREU010000008.1:77528-169016 GCF_020883145.1 Microcoleus sp. CAWBG27 | reverse complement strand
ACCCAAAGCCTCATTCTACCGTTAATATTTCACAGAGGCTGGAACCCAGAACCCCCATTCTACCGTTGGTCATTGAAAACTGTCCGGACTATTGTTATTCCGATATTTACATAACCGGGATGCTCCCAGCAGTTCTCGCTACTTAGAAAACTGCGTTTACAACTTCATCAGAAGATTAACCTATTCTGACGTAGTTTTAAGGGTTGCAGACCCCAGGTTGGGAATTCGAGTTATAACGTCTAATGTCTGTCCTCCCATCAATCTTAACTTAGCGATAGAGGTTGGTCTTATAGGCTTCGGTCACAATTCTGCGAATTTCAGGCTCAGCAGAACGGAGTATCTTTTCCTCAATTTTTGATAAGCCACTTTCTTCAAAAGAAGGAATTATGTCAACACGAATTTTTCCCTTTCTATTTCCCTTTCTCTCTACGGACAGAAATGCAACACCCCGAATTCTGAAGCCCTCAATCGTAAAAGCTACGCACCGTTCACAGTCTTTTATTCCGGCCTCTTCGCGTTGACTTGGAGTAATAGTTCCTTCTTCGTATAAGTTCATGAATTTTCCCAGTTGAATCACTGGTTTTGGCTTCTTAGGTTCCTTCCCGTAGTTAGGATCTTCCTGTTTGCGCCGTTTCGCTTCACCCATCGTCTATGCTCCTTTTTTGAGATTAGGTTGTACAGCAGAATATTTTATAGACATCACAATTGTTTCATGCTATTCGGCTGCTCGCTCGTATAATATTCTGTACCTTAATGTCGATTTTAAACAGTCTGTTTCTCCCAGCCAATCTTTTCGCCGACCGCCCTTGATGTTAGCTAGAGAACCTGTAAACAAGTTTTCTTTATTTGCCTATAAACAAGTTTAGAGGTTTAAAACTTGACTACAAAATGCTGATTCCTCCTTGCGAATCTGATTCAGGATAGCCATTTTTCCCAGCCTAGGGCTTGAAACTGCTACAGCGAGCTCAGCATAATTCAATATCCTGACCCTGGGTTTAAAAGTGCTATGGCTAGGCAGGACAGACAATTTACCTGTTGGGCTTGTTTACAGTTTAAGAGCCAATAGATCCAGTTCTCCGATCACTCTTATCGCTTGAGTTCTCATCGTCGATAGGCATGGCTTTCGGATCATTCATTGCCTTCGGATCATTCATTGCCTTCGGATCATTCATTGCCTTCGGATTATTCATTGCCTTCGGATCATTCATTGCCTTCGGATCGGTTTTATCGCTTGAATTACTACCGCTCATACCCCATGATCTCCCACAAAGTTGGTTTACTTAGACAATATCGTAAACCAGCTCTTTCAAATAAATTTGATTTCTCAACCTAAGACTCGAAACCAGTACAGCTCAGTCAGCATATCAGCATATCCTGATTTACAGGCTGAAATATTTATAAATCAAGCTAGGCGGGGAACCCACGCTAGACCCGCAAACTTTGCCTGTGATGCAACTCTGCCAGCCTTGCCACTGCCACAGGTGGAATCATCCCAAAACCCGCTAGACCCCGCCAGATGGTGCATTTTGTAGCCTTGCTTGTGGTGTCGGGGCGATCGCCCCGTGTCGATCGGACAGTGCTACCCAGCTTGTTAATTCAATGAAAATCACTGCGACCGCCACTTCCCCCGGATGTGTAAACATTTTAATAACAAGCAATCCTGGAAGATAAAAAATGATACAAGCCCACAAACAAAAACTCACCTTTGAAGAATACCTCACCTATGAGGATGACACCGACAATCGCTACGAATTAATTGATGGAGAGTTAGTAACATTGCCGCCCGAATCCGAACCCAACAATTTCATTGCTAACTATCTACTATTCACTCTGGCTAGTAGCGGGTTCATCCCACTGAGGCTGATCAGAACACATATGTGCGAAATCCAAGTTCCGATCCTGCGGGAGGGCGACGCAGCTAACCGCTACCCAGATTTGGTGGTTTTGCGCCCCGAACACATCTTGCTGACAGCCTCCCGGCTAACCATCACCCAAACTATGCCACCTCCTCAGTTGGTTGTCGAGGTTGTTAGTCCAGGTAGAGTTGGGCGCGATCGCGATTACATTAATAAACGAGCTCAATATGCAGCGCGGGGTATCCCTGAATATTGGATTGTTGACCCTCAAGAGCAGATGGTAGCGGTACTCCGACTAGAATCAGGTGAGTATGTCGAAGTTGGGGTTTTTCAAGGGGAACAAGCGCTGATATCGCCGACTTTTCCGCAGTTGAATTTAACGGCTGGACAAGTTTTGGGAGGAGAGTTTCAGTTGTAGAATGCGCCAAATTGCATAATTTTCACCTAAGCTACCTTGGGGCAAATTTCGACTTTGACAGTCATACCTACTTTATTGAGCATTGCAATCAGACTGTCAACGGAAAACTGCCCTATTTTACCTTGAGTTAGAGCTTTGATTCGATCGTTGGACTGTTGGAGATGTTGAGCCGTTTGATTGAGAGTCCAACCGCGCTCTTTAATCTGATGAGTCAGGGCGAGAATTAGTTGCGATCGGATTAGTAAGTTATCAGCTTCTTCAGATGAGAATCCGAGGTCTAGAAAGATATTATCGACTGCTTGGGTAATAGTATTTTCGCTCATTGTTCCGGTTCTCTTGAGTTTAAACGATTTTGTAACAACTCTTGGTAGCGTTTCTGCCCAACTTCGATATTTTTCTTGGCTGTTTTCTGAGTTTTCTTTTGGAAGGCATGGAGCACATAAATAGCTTCTTCAAATCTAGCAATATAGAAAACCCGATAGGCATTTTCTGTCCGAATCCGAATTTCTTCAACGCCTTTACCTACGATCGACATCGGTTTAAAGTCTGGTGGTTGTATGCCCTGCTGGAGAGTCCAAAGTGAAAAACCGGCTTCTTTTCGGGCATCTTCAGGAAGAGATTGGATTTCTTCGCGGGCAGGGCCAACCCACCGAATCGGCTTGATGGTCATCGAGTTTGTTGAGAATCGAATACTGTGACAATTATACTCAAGTATTGCCTTAAGTATTTTATTTCTTCAGCGCTCTATGTCGGTTAGTTCAGCCGCCGATTTGAGACATTGTGCGGCTGTAATTTCCTTGAGTAGTTCCCGAATCTCGCTGCTTGAAATTAATCTCCGGTTTAATCTCCAATATCTGCCGCACTCGATCGCGCAATTCGCCCGTAGACACCCCATTCCGCAAAGCAGTTTTCAAGTCAATTTGTCCGGTTTCGTTCAGCAGACAAGGCCGCAGCCACCCGTCAGCAGACAAACGCATCCGATTGCACCGATCGCAAAAACACTCCGACATCTGACTGATAAACCCTAAAGTCCCCTTCGCCCCCGGAATTTGAAACACATCCGCCGGCCCATTTCCGCGAATTCCCGACTCGGCTAAACCATATTTATCGCTAATTTGTTGCCGCAAATCTGCCGAAGCTACCCAACCCTTATCGCCAAATAAATCGCCATTGCCGATCGGCATAAACTCAATAAAACGAACGTGCCAATTCCGGTTAATAGTTAATTCTGCCAACTCCAATATTTCGCCGTCATTAACACCGGGAATCACCACCACATTCAGTTTCAGCGGGTCGAATCCAGCTTCATAAGCCGCTTGAATTCCCTGCCAAACTTGCATCCAGCGCGATCGGCCGCGACTGCCAATTATCTTATCAAAAGTCTCCGGTTCCAGCGAATCCAAACTAATATTAATCCGGCGCAAACCAGCATTGTAAAGATTTTGGGCCATTCCCGCCAGCAAAAAGCCATTAGTTGTCATTGACAAATCTCGCGTTTCCGGCAAAGATGCGATCGCCCCAACCAACTCAACAACCCCAGGGCGCAACAGCGGTTCCCCACCAGTCAACCGAAACTTAGTAAATCCCACAGGTATGAAAACTTCCCGCAGCAAAGTTAGCAATTCCGAGTGAGTTAACAACTGCTGCTGCAAAACATAGTCCAACTCGCTACCTTCCGGCATACAGTAGAGACACCGGAAATTGCAGCGGTCTATCAAACTAATCCGAAGGTAGTCTACGGGATTCATGTCAATACTTTGTAATATTATTTAATTATAGATGCTGACTCGATTTTCTGCCATGATTGAAACAGAACAAAAGACCTGCATAGATTTCTCTCTCATCTCTTACTCTGCGCTCTCTGCGCCCTCTGCGGTAAATAAAAAAAATCTAATTTGTAAATCCATATACCTATGACATTCTTTAAATTTGAAGCCGATTTTGTAGAAGCCCTCCGCTGCATCCCAATGCAAGTACGCCTCAAATTAGATACTTGCGGCATTAAACTCAAGTTGCAAGATTGGAATCATTTTACTCAAGCAGAACGCCAAACACTTGTAGAGCTTCCTTGTTTGACAAGTCCAGAAATTCAAGATTACCGAGAACAGCTAAACCAAATATTAATCCAACATACTGGAAAATGTGGAACCGATTTGGCGATCGACCAAAATCCCCCCTGGATGGATGCTGCAACAATACCAGAATCCGTCACAGGAAAAGCGCAAGAGCTCGGATTGACTGTTACCGACGCCCAGTGGAGCGGTTTGCAGCCGATCGAGCGATTTGCTTTAATCAAACTTAGTCGATCGAGCCACGAGAATAAAAACTTTCTCCCGGCACTTCAAGAGTTTGGCATTATTCAATAATTGTATGTTAGAAAGTTTGCAGCCAGCGCGAGCGATCGCTCAATGTAGGTTATTGGTTAGGAGCGATTTCTTTACCATATCCCGTCATTTTCAGCGGCCACATAACTCTTAAGTACGATTTACTTTCAAGACACCATGTCTAACAATCCTCAGTTTTTTGGCCCACTGCCCTACTCAGCTTTCAACAATCCATCAGCAGGAAGTGCCATCAGCCCGTTTAGCCCAGTAAGATTCACTTACTTTCATTTAGAAGACTTTGAAGACGGCGCTTTAAATACACCGGGCGTTACTGTTCCTGAGTTGGCCACAACAAATATTACAACTGCGTTCAGCGACTCGGTGGACGGCGATGACGGTGTTATTGATGGTCAAGCCAGAGGAAACAGCAGGAGCTTATTCTCCAATTTCCAGACTAGCAGCTTTACCTTCAAATTTTCTGCTAATGCACTTGGGGGTCAATTACCAACCCATGCTGGAATCGTTTGGACGGATATTGGCAGGAATGGTGGCGGCACACCCCTGTCTGGCGACTTGGTAAATAACACGTTATTTGAGGCGTTTGGGCCATCGGGAGAATCTCTGGGGGTTATCGGCCCCTTTTCGCTGGGCGATCAGAGTATTTCGCGTACTACCTCAGAAGATAGATTCTTTGGAGTTGTGAATCAAAACGGGATATCATCGATTCGATTGTCGATGCCCGGTAAAAATAACTGGGAAGTCGATCATCTTCAATATGGTTTCGCACCTGCAACCATTTCTCCTGTCCCCTTTGGGCCCGATGGCTCCTTTTTCAACCTTTCTGCCAATGCCGATAACTTTACGATCGATCCAGCTCGAGTCGGCAATCTCTTGGTTCAAGGTTTAGATGGCAACGACTTTATCCAAGGCTCGCCATCTGCCGATCGCGTAAATGGCAATGCCGGCAACGATACCATACTAGGAGGCGATGGCAACGATACGCTCTGGGGCGGTCGCGGTAACGATCGCATCGATGGCAACGCCGGCAATGACATTATCTCTGGAAATCTCGGAAATGATACGCTCTCTGGCGGTGCGGGCGATGACATCCTGCGCGGCGGACAGAACAACGATGCGCTGATTGGAGGAGAAGGTAACGACCAACTGGTAGGTGACTTGGGTAGAGACGTTCTGACGGGTGAAGCTGGAAACGATTTGTTTGTACTGCGGGTAAACGCAGCGGCCTCCAGCGTATCTGAAGCCGATGTTATTGCGGATTTTACGGCGGGTCAAGATGCGATCGGCCTTACCAACGGACTAGCCTTTGCAGGAATTGCCTTAGATGCTTCGGGTAGCAACACAGCTATTCGGATTCTTGCTACCGGACAAATTTTAGGCCTGGTTGCCGGAATTCAACCTGCGGCTTTAAGCGCCGCCAACTTTACCACATTGAGTGGGGACTTTTAACTTTGTATCAGTAGCCCGATCGTCCGACAGGCGTTAAAAACTGCTGTCTCGTACCGAAAGTTGTCAGTCGCCGAATAATTAAAAATGATTGCTGATTTCAGTCGGTTTTTAACCGACTTGTGCTATGAGACAGGGAATTAATTCCCTGTCGGCCTTCGGAACAATCGCACAATCCAAGAACCCGAGAGGGATTTCAACCCCTCGACTGTGTCCGGCAGAACTCCCATGTGAGGCTGGGTCTCGAATCTACCTTTCTCAGAAATCAATCAAAAAATTCATTTTTTTTTAAGTTATGTTACCTGCGCGTGGTATTATTCGATCTGAAGTGTACGAGCTGTAGCTTTTGTCACACTTGTCGCTACAAGACGGTTTCAACCGAATTAATTGTAGTGGGAGTCAACTAACACCGACTGCTTTAAAAGTCAAGTAACCTTGTCAGATCAATCTCGCGCATCCATCGCTGAAACGGGGGACATCTCTCAGACAGGTTCGTCCGAACCGGAGTCCACCGACACTATGCAAGATTTCTACAAACTTCAACAACAGTTGTTTGTGGTCACTCTCGCTTTCACGGGAATAATTTTTATCTCGGTGTGGATTTTTTATTCACTCAACATTGCCCTAAATTATATGCTTGGGGCGATCGCCGGTGTGGTTTACTTGAGAATGTTGGCTAAAGACGTTGAACGCATCGGCCCGCAAAAAACGAGTCTGAGCAAAAATAGGTTAGCTGTATTTATTGGGTTGATTGTAGTATCAACTCAGTTGAAAGAGCTACAGATTTTGCCCATATTTTTGGGATTTCTGACGTATAAGGGCGCGATCGTCTTTTATATGCTGCAAAGCCTGTTTGTTACCGACCCTGCCAATGGGTCAGGCAGTCGGTGAACCCTCCACTGTGTGAACTTCTTGTGAATGGAAATGCTAAATGTCTTAAATGCCTTTAATGCTTTTCCCCTCGCTGAGTTGGAAGTAGGAAAGCATTTCTACTGGCACATAGGCAGTCTCAAAGTTCACGGACAGGTATTTATTACCTCCTGGATTGTGATTGCTCTCCTCCTGATAGCTTCCCTCGCGGCAACTCGCAATGTGCAGAGAATTCCGAGCGGAATGCAAAATTTCATGGAGTACGCCTTAGAATTCGTTCGAGACTTGGCTAGAAATCAACTCGGCGAGAAAGAGTACCGTCCTTGGCTGCCATTTATTGGCACATTGTTCCTGTTTATTTTTGTATCGAATTGGTCGGGCGCTTTAGTTCCTTGGAAGCTAATTAAGTTGCCAGCGGGCGAACTAGCTGCTCCGACTAATGACATCAACACGACGGTAGCACTAGCATTGCTGACTTCTTTGGCATATTTTTATGCAGGTTTCAGTAAGCGGGGTTTGGGTTACTTTAGTAAGTACATCGAACCGACCCCAATTTTGTTACCGATCGCGATTTTAGAAGATTTCACCAAACCTCTTTCCCTGAGCTTCCGTTTATTTGGTAACATCTTAGCGGATGAATTAGTGGTAGCTGTGTTGGTGTTATTAGTTCCCCTGTTCGTACCTCTGCCCGTAATGATGTTGGGTCTGTTTACCAGTGCGATTCAAGCTTTGGTATTTGCCACCTTGGCAGGAGCTTACATTCACGAAGCATTGGAAGGACACGGCGACGAACATCACGATTAACTCTCTAAAATTGGGTAAAGGCTAATAGCGAACAGTCAAAAGTCAGCGGTCTAATGACTAATGACTAATGACCAATTACCCAACATCTCTCTTGAACTCTGTACACAAAGATTAAGGAAATTTATCATGAATCCGACAATTGCTGCTGCTTCTGTTATCGCCGCCGGTCTAGCTATTGGTTTAGGCGCGATTGGACCTGGTATCGGTCAAGGTAATGCCGCAGGTCAAGCAGTAGAAGGTATTGCGCGTCAGCCGGAAGCAGAAGGCAAAATTCGCGGCACTCTCCTGCTGAGCTTAGCATTCATGGAATCCTTGACCATCTACGGTCTGGTTATTGCATTGGTGCTGCTGTTTGCTAATCCCTTCGCTTAATATTGAAGGATTGCAAAAAAGGGGCGGATGTCTTTCCGCCCCAAAAACAAGGAGGAACTAAAAGTGTTTGATTTTGATGCAACTTTGCCATTTATGGCATTGCAGTTCCTAGTTTTGACGGTAGTCCTCAATGCGGTTTTCTATAAGCCCTTGACTAAGGTTCTGGACGATCGGGACGAATACATTCGTACCACTCAAGTGTCAGCTCAGGAACGCTTGGCAAAAGCCCAGAAATTAGCGCAGGAATACGACCAAAAACTGGGAGAAACTCGCAAACAGTCTCAGGCAGTAATTGCTACGGCTCAAGCGGATGCCAAAAAAATCGCGTCGGCAAAAGTAGCTGAGGCTCAAAAAGAAGCTCAAGTTTCGCGAGAAAAGGCAGGCCAAGAGATTGAGCAGCAAAAGCAAGAGGCAATGCGCTCGCTAGAACAAGAGGTAGATACTCTGAGCCGACAAATTCTTGAAAAGCTATTGGGCACAGCATTGGCCAAATAGCTCGATCGAACAGTTTGAGATTTTGGGTGAATTCTCAAATCTTAAATCGGTTCATCCAACCTGCACGCGCAATTATGGAAGAGAATCATGGGGACTGTTTTATTGCTAGCCACAGAAGCTAGCGGGGAAGGTGGTTTCGGTTTAAATTTCGATATTTTAGAAACCAACCTGATTAACCTGAGCATTGTTATTGGATTGCTGTTTTACTTCGGGCGCGGCTTTTTAGGAAATATCCTAGGCGAAAGACGCTCCGCCATTGAAGAGGCGATTAAAGATGCAGAAACTCGCCAAAAAGATGCAGCGGCAGCCTTAGCAGAACAACAGCAAAAATTGACTCAGGCTCAAGCAGAAGCGGAACGAATTCGCTCCGCTGCTGAAGCAAATGCGATCGTAGCAAAAGAAGCAATTCTAGCTCAAGCGGCGCAGGAAGTTGAACGCATGAAAGCAACAGCAGGTCAAGAGTTGGAAGCGGAGCGGGAAAGAGCGATCGCCCAACTGAGATCGACGGTTGTATCTTTGGCATTAGCAAAAGTGGAAGGTGAGTTAAAAACTAGCTTGGACGACAACGCCCAAAACCACTTAATCGATCGCAGCATTGCGTTACTGGGAGGCTAAAAAGTGAGTATCGTTAGCACAGCAGTCTTACAGCCTTACTCATCTGCCTTGATGTCACTGGCTCAGTCCAGCAATCTCTCAGAAAAGTTCGGCGAAGACATTCGTTCTTTGCTTAGCCTGCTAGAAGGTTCGGAAGAATTACGTCAATTTTTAGCCAATCCGCTGATCAAAGCGGATGCAAAAAAAGCTGTGATTGGGCAAATAGCGGGTGAAGAAATGAACCCCTTGATGCACAACTTTCTGAAGCTTTTAGTAGACAAAGGAAGAATTCTTTTTTTAGAAGGCATTGGCCAACAATACTTGGCAAAGCTCCGAGAACTCAACCAAACAGTATTGGCTGAAGTTACATCGGCAGTCCCACTTTCAGACGCTCAACAGCAAACTGTTCGCGAGAAAGTCCAGGCGATGACCAGCGCTCGCAGCGTAGAAATTGAAACAAAAATAGACGCAGATTTAATCGGCGGTGTGGTAATTAAAGTAGGCTCTCAAGTAATTGATGCTAGCCTGCGGGGACAATTGCGCCGTCTCGGAATTCGCTTGAGTTCCTGATTTAAGGAAGAAGGAAGAAGGAAGAAGGAAGAAAGAATAAGGGAAGAATTAAACAAAAGGCAGAAATCAATGAATTTCTGTTTTTGAGTTGTTAGTCCCAAATACTTACTGCCAAATCTCAATTCTTTCTTGCCAAAAACATCCACCCGCCCAAAAATGGGTACAAGCACTAGACTTAAAGTCGTGGAAAGATCGAAATTTTAGACTAAGAGTTCAAACTCCCAGATGCAACGCTGCGAGTAAATCTAAAATCTAAAATCTAAAATCTAAAATCGACTGACTGACAACTGACAACTGACAAATAATAATTGACATGGCAGCAATCAGACCTGACGAAATTAGCAGCATTATTCGCCAGCAAATTGAACAGTACGACCAAGATGTAAAAGTCTCTAACGTCGGTACTGTTTTGCAAGTAGGCGACGGCATTGCCCGGATTTATGGCTTGGATAAGGCTATGTCCGGCGAATTGCTAGAATTTGCCGACGGCACTGTGGGTATCGCACTGAACCTCGAACAAGATAACGTCGGTGCAGTGTTGATGGGCCAAGGCCTAGGCATTCAAGAAGGTTCCGCAGTTACTGCTACTGGCAGAATTGCTGAAGTCCCCGTTGGTGAAGCAATGTTGGGCCGCGTAGTTGATGCTTTAGCCCGTCCTATCGACGGCAAAGGCGATATTAAAACTACTGAGTCTCGTTTGATTGAATCTCCGGCACCTGGTATCGTTTCTCGCCGTTCTGTTTACGAACCGATGCAAACAGGGATTACCGCTATTGATGCGATGATTCCTGTGGGAAGAGGACAGCGGGAACTGATTATTGGAGACCGTCAAACTGGTAAAACTGCGATCGCGATCGACACAATCATCAACCAAAAATCGGAAGATGTAATTTGCGTGTATGTGGCGATCGGTCAAAAAGCTTCTACCGTAGCTAACATCGTCAACGTCCTGCAAGAAAAGGGCGCGATGGACTACACAATCGTCGTAGCAGCCAACGCTAGCGACCCCGCAACCCTGCAATATTTGGCACCTTACACAGGCGCCAGCTTAGCCGAGTATTTCATGTACAAAGGCAAGCACACCTTGGTCATTTACGATGACCTTTCCAAGCAAGCACAGGCCTACCGCCAAATGTCCTTGTTGCTGCGCCGTCCTCCCGGTCGCGAAGCATATCCCGGAGACGTTTTCTACCTGCACTCTCGCTTGCTAGAACGCGCTGCTAAATTGAGCGACGACTTGGGCGAAGGCAGCATGACAGCTTTGCCAATCATTGAAACCCAAGCTGGCGACGTTTCTGCCTACATTCCTACCAACGTAATTTCGATTACCGACGGTCAAATCTTCCTTTCTTCTGACTTGTTCAACTCTGGTTTGCGTCCAGCAGTAAACCCCGGTATTTCGGTATCGCGGGTAGGTTCAGCGGCTCAAACTAAGGCAATGAAAAAAGTAGCCGGTAAGGTGAAATTGGAATTGGCGCAGTTTGAAGAATTGGCAGCATTTTCTCAGTTTGCTTCTGACTTGGATAAAGCTACTCAAAATCAATTGGCCCGCGGTCAACGCTTGCGCGAACTGTTGAAACAAGCGCAAAGTTCTCCTCTGCCGATGAACGAACAAGTGGCTGTAATCTATGCCGGTATTAACGGCTACATGGATGACATTGATGTGGACAAAGTAAGCAAGTTTACTGTTGGTTTGCGCGACTATTTGCGGACTAGCAAGCCGAAGTACGGCGAAATCGTTCAAGGCGGTAAAGCTTTGACTGATGAAGCTGAGAAGCTGCTGAAAGAAGGCATCACAGAGTACAAGCAAACTTTCTTGGTTTCTGCGTAATTAGTCATTAGTCATCAGTGATTAGTGATTAGTTGAGTTTCGATCCCCCCTAGCCCCCCTTAATAAGGGGGGGACAAGAGTATTCAAAGTCTCCCGACTATCAGGGAGAGAGTGGAAGCATTCAAAGTCTCCCGACTATCAGGGAGAGACTAGAAACACTCAAAGTCCCCCTTCTTAAGGGGGATTTAGGGGGATCGAGACTTAGTTAAGTCACGGATCCCCCCTAGCCCCCCTTAAGAAGGGGGGGACAAGAGTATTCAAAGTCTCCCGACTATCAGGGAGAGACTAGAAACACTCAAAGTCCCCCTTTTTAAGGGGGATTTAGGGGGATCGAGACTTTGAGAAAAACGAGAGAGACATCTGGTTTGGGTCTTAAAATTGATACCAATAGAAAATGCCGTGTCTCTACCGCAGCTAAATTTAAAAACTGATGGCTGGGAACTAAGAACTCAGAAATAAAAGCTAAGGAAAAAGGAGAAAGTTATGGCAAATCTCAAAACTATTCGCGATCGCATTAAGTCGGTCAAGAACACTAAAAAGATTACAGAAGCAATGCGCTTGGTGGCTGCTGCGAAGGTGCGCCGCGCTCAAGAACAGGTGACTGCTACTCGTCCTTTTGCCGATCGCTTGGCAGAAGTATTGTACGGTTTGGCGGAACGCTTGAAGTTTGAAAGCCAGGATTTGCCGCTGCTGAAAAAACGCGAAGTCAGAACAGTCGGACTTTTGGTCGTTTCGGGCGATCGGGGTTTGTGCGGTGGCTACAACGGCAACATCATTAGATACGCCGAAAATCGCGCCAAGGAAATCAAAGCTGAAGGCTTAAACTACAAATTCGTGTTGGTAGGACGCAAAGCTACTCAGTATTTCCAACGCCGCGATCAGCCAATTGATGCTACTTACACTAACTTGGAACAAATCCCAACAGCACCGGAAGCAGCGCTAATTGCTGACGAATTGCTGTCTTTGTTCCTGTCGGGAACTGTGGATAGAGTTGAGCTAATTTACACCAAGTTTGTGTCACTAATTAGTTCGCGTCCAGTAATTCAAACCTTGTTACCCCTCGACCCCCAAGGTTTGGAAACTCCCGATGATGAAATCTTCCGCTTGACAACAAAAGGCGGACAGTTTCAAGTATCGCGGGAGAAAGTTTCTAAACCTACGAAGAGTTTGCCGCGGGACATGATTTTCGAGCAAGATCCGGCGCAAATTTTGGATGCTCTTTTGCCGTTGTATTTGAACAACCAATTGCTGCGGGCTTTGCAAGAGTCTGCGGCTAGCGAGTTGGCGGCGCGGATGACAGCGATGAACAATGCAAGTGAGAATGCTAGCGATTTGATCGGCAGTTTGACGCTGACTTATAACAAGGCGCGACAAGCGGCAATTACTCAGGAAATTCTGGAAGTTTGCGGCGGTGCTGAGGCTTTAAACGGTTAAGTTAGACTTGACAAATTGTTAATTTTATGCTAGGCGTCTGGGGTAACTCAGGCGCTTTTTTTATTTGAAGTCTCTTCTCTTCATCTGCGTGAATCCGCGTTAATCCATTATCATCTGCGGTTAAGAAATTCTCTTTTAACCGCAGATACAGGCGGATTAGCGCAGATGAACGCAGATGAGATGATAATCTATATGTTTTAAAGCTTTAAACCTATATGAGTGACAAAAAAACTGTGGCTATTAGAGTAGAAATGCCCCCGGAATTGCGGAACCGATTTAAGTCGGCTGTTGCTAGAGAGGGTAAAAATATGAGAGATGTTTTGCTTGAATTTATGGAGGAATATGTCAAGCAGGCCGAACAACCAAAAATAGAAGCAAGTCAAAACCAAAACAACACGTAGCTGCTACGCGTAGCGGTTGATATAACGCATACAGGGCAAGACATTTAGTTGTTTAACTGTAAGGGAATTATGAAGTGAGGAGCGATCGCCTATTCCTGCACAATTTCCACCAAGTCTTCAATCATTACATCAAAGGTGCGAGCCAATTTGTGTATGGAAATGAAGTCAATAGTTGAAACTCCCGGACAGCGGGCGTAGTGTCTGACTGTACTGTAAATTACTCCCGATCGCTCTGAAACCTCTTTTAGCGTCCAACCTTTCTCAGCCGCAAATTCCCTGACTTTTAGTCTGACTAAACCCATACTTGACAAATGATGGTGTACCATCATAAGATATTTTTATCCCAAAAGGCGATCGGCTAATCTTGGACAATCTCATACAAATCTTCGACCATCACATCAAAAGTCCTCGCCAACTTGTCCAAGGCTGTCACATCAATTGTTGCTAAACCGGGCGATCGGGCATAGGTTCTGAGCGTACTGTAGACTACGCCCGATCGCTCTGAAACCTCTTTGATCGTCCAGCCTTTCTCAGCAGCAAACTCTTTAACCCGCAATCTAATTAAACCCATAAGCTCTTGAGATGTGATTGATATAAGTCATAGGATTGTACTGTAAAAGGCGATCGCCTATTCTTTGACGACCTCAACCAAGTCTTCGACCATCACGTCAAAAGTACGTGCCAACTTGAGCAGACAAGTAAAATCAACCATTGCCATTCCTGGAGAACGCGAATAGGTGCTGAGGGTGCTGTAGTTGACTCCCGATCGGTCAGAAACCTCTTTGATCGTCCAGCCTTTCTCACCAGCAAATTCTCTAACCCGCAATCTAATTAAACCCATAAACTCTTGACAGATGATTGATATAGGTCGTACAATCATTATAATGTAAAAAGCGATCGCCCCTAGGCCTGGAAAACTCAAGGACGATCGCCTATCAAAGTTCAAATCCCATCAACTGGGATGTATTAACCATCTGAAATTCCCATCAAGTGGGATGTACCAACCGTCTGAAATTCCAAGTAATTGGGATGTACCAACCATCTGAAATTCCCATCAAGTGGGATGTATCAACTATGTTAGCAAGCTTTCGACCAAAATCAACCCCCAGGCACAGATTGAGCCGGTTTGTCACAAAAGAGGCGATCGCGCGGCTGCTGAAAATCGCGGTAGAACAAATATATCGCTTCGAGTGCTGGGCGCATATCCTGTACGTGCACGCCCAAGGGATGAGTCGGTTTGTGAGTTATGCCGACTTTCCCCCGGTGGTGGGAGTGGAATCGCCGTCTGGTTTAGATTTTGGTTATTGGAAGCGGCGGATGGCGAGTCTGAAGGAGAGATACGCGCCGGATTTTTGGGTGGATTTCTATGCGGAGAGATTTCGGGAAGCCGTTTCTGTTGCTGAATTGTTGGAGTGGGGAGAGTTAGTTGGGGTGGTTAAATTGATGTTGGGGGCGATCGGGCTGGAGTCGCTGCGAAAGGTTTACGCCCAAGAGAAATCTCTGCTGGAACATTTCTAAATTATGACTAAAACACGGGTGATTAGAAACCGGGTTTTTTTGCGAAAATACGGCATCCCAGCCTTTAACTAAGTGAAAAACCCGGTTTCTGTGGTTTTGATGCGTCGATGAATGTGAATCCTACTCTTTCTCCTACGCCAAACCCTGCGACACAAACCCTGCCCAATAATGGGGACTGACAAAGGGCAATTTTTCCCGACAAAGCCAATCTAATCGCAATCGCACATTTTTGACAATTTCTGCTTGGTTTTCTCCTTTTTGTTGCTCAAAATAAGCCTCTAACTGCCATTTATATTTACCAGACAACTCATCGCCTGTCAAGTTGCGGAGCTTGAATTGTGCTTTTCGCAGCGCTTGCGATCGGCTATTATCCCTCTTTTCCTGATAGTAGAAAATGCAAAATAAAGCCGTTGCTAAATCGTCCACAGCCCACAAGGTACTGACTACATTTCGCGCACCTGCACAGAGGAAACCGCTAGCAATGGAGAGCGGATCGTCGGTAATTTCGGTAAAGGTTAAATTGGTTTCGCAGCAGGAGAGGAAGACTTCTGCTAAGTCTGAAAATCTCCAGGTGAAAATGCGACCGAGGTTGATGTCGCCGTCGGATAATAGCAGTTTTGATTCCAGGGAATTATTCAGATCGGAACTGGCGTGATGGCTGGAATGGAGGACTTGCACTCGATCGAGTAAATTTTGATAGTTGCCGATTGTGGCTTGCTGGTATTGGAGGCGAGAATTTTTATCGACTTGGTGCATGGTTGCCAGGGTTTCGCACTCGTAGCCTGTGAAAACGAGGTCGCCTGTGGCATTTTCGACGATTCCCATTGTGACAGGTTCGAGGTTGCCTCGCTGGTGGCAAAAGTTGAGTATTTGGCAACTGGGAACGATGCGGATGCGGAAGCGATCGCTGAGGTATTCGGGTTGTTGTTGGGGTGGGGTTTGGGCAGGGTTGTTTGGAGGTTTGCTAAGAGGTTTTAAGCCGCGTACTCTGTCCGAGGCTGTATCGCTGTGGGGAATGGGAATGTTGTTTAAAGGTAAGGCCGCAAAGGGGATTTGATGCAGGTACAGGTGAGGGATAATAATCAGTTCTTTGATGCCGTTGAGATGTTGGGAAATTAGTTGATTAATTTGCAGGCGGTTAGCGAGTTCGTGGAGAACTGCACCCATTTGATTTTTCCATTCGTATTCGTTTTTTTTATAAGGTGTTAACCAGTTATTGAATAGCCAATCTTGCAAGGTTTCAAGTCCTTGACCTTCGCAGGTGTGCAGTTGGGTTGGTTGATTTTGGCGCAAGATGAAAATGTGGGTATGTTCGCCAGTGGTGTAAAAATTGAGGATGGCGGTTTCGGCATCGGGAATTAACGCTTGCATATCCTTGAAATAGAGGGGATCTGGTTGCAGTTGACCCGCCAAAACTTGGTCTTTGCTGCGAATTTTCAGCCAAGCTTTCTTTTTTTCATCTTCTAATTCTTTAATCTTTGCGATAATAGCGTCGCAGTTTGGGGTTGGCTGGCGAGTGATGGCGAGTGATTTCATTCCGTCATTTTCAGAGGAACGCAAACGATCGCTTTGTTGTTGCAGGCGATAGTATGCTTCGACTTCTGGGGGAATTTCGCCTTGGGGGTAGAGGTCTTTGCTGGCGAATAAGTCGGCGAGGTGGCGCGATCGAGAGCGATCGGCGGTTTCGACAGCTCGATCGTATTTTTTGAGGTTGATGTAGCATTGGACGGTGTTGGCGTAAACGGAGATGGCTTCTGCAATGATTTTTTGGCGGCGATCGTCGGTGGTTGAGCCTTTGCGGAGTTGTTCTACTGCTTTTATGGCGGGTTCGTATCCTTCTAATGCGAGATGCCAGTCGCCTTGGGTAAAGCCAATATCACCTAGATTACGACCTGTTCTGAAGCATTCGGCTGGCATAGTTTCGGGGGTGGCAATTTTGAGGGAGTCTTGATAGTTCTCAATGGCTTTCTCTGTTTGCTGCAATTCACGGTAAGCAATGGCTATGTTGTTGAGAACAGATGCTTCCCCTTGCCTATGTTTGATTTCTCCACAAATTGCTAAAGACTGTTCGTGGTAAGCAATCGCTTGTTCGTACTTTCCAAGAGGTAAGTAAGCGTTGCCTATATTTCCTAGAGAAGCTGCTTCCCCTTGTCGGTATTCGAGTTCTCGACAAATGGCTAAAGACTGTTCGTGATAGTCTATCGCTTGTTCGTATTTTCCCAGAGAGCAGTAAACGCTACCTAAATTTGCGAAACAAGTCGCTTCTCCTCGCCGATCGTTGATTTGCCGACAAATAGCTAAAGAATCTTTGTGGAAGCTGATCGCTAGTTCATGCTGTCCTAGATAGAAGTAAGCGCTGCCTAAACTTCCCAGAGAATTCGCTTTTCCTTGGTGATATTCGATGGCCCGACAAATGGCTAAAGACTGTTCGTGGTAAGCAATCGCTTGTTCGTACTTTCCCATACATAAGTAAGCGTTACCTAAATTTCCCAGGGCAGTTGCTTCCCCGGGCCGCTCTCTGATTTTCTTTTTAATGTCTAAAGATTGTTTGTAGTAGTCGATTGCTTTTTCGTACTGTCCCATAGATAAGTAAACGTTGCCTAGACCTATTAGAGAACTCGCTTTGTTTTTTTGGTCTTTGATTTCGTGACTAATGGCTAAAGACTGTTCGTGGTAGTCTATCGCTTGTTCGTATTCTCCAAGAGAGTCGTAAACAATCCCTAAATTTCCCAGAGAAGTCGCTTCCCCTTGGCGGTCTTGGATTTCCCGACTAATAGCTAAAGAATCTGTGTTGTACTTGATCGCTTGTGTGTACTTTCCTATAAATTTGTAAGTTATACCTAAACTTGCCAGTGAAGCTGCTTCCCCTTGTCGGTATTCGATTTTCCGATGAATAGCTAAAGACTCTTCGTGGCAATCCAACGCTCGTTCATACTCTCCCAAATATTGGTAAGCTATTCCTAAACTTAGCAACGAAGATGCTTCCTCTGCTCGGTCTTTGATTTCCCGACAAAGGCCTAAAGACTGTTCGTAGAAGTTGATCGCTTGTTCGTACTCGGCTAGAGCGAAGTAAGCTTTTCCTAAATTTCTTAATGCAGTCACTTGCCTTCGGCTGTCTTTGATTTCCTGCAAACTGTCTAAGGTCTGTTTCCAGTAGCCGATCGCTTGTTCGTACTCTGCCAGAGCAAAGTAAGCATTACCTAAATTACCCAGCGCAATCGCTTTTCCTTGACAATGATGAATAGCTTGATAAATGGTAAGGCATTGTTGCCAGCAATGGAGAGCTACAAGCGTCTGGTGGATGTAAAATTGCTCATTTCCCCACCTAAATAAAATATCTGCTGTCTGTTCTTTGATTACTGTTGGCTGCTGGTCATTGGCAATATTTTCTGCCAATTGCAAGGCAAGATTAGTTAAAAAGTTAGCTACATCTTGGTTGCCCCTATCATGAATTTTTTTAGCAACCACAATGATCATTGACAAAAGTCCGGGATCGAGTAACTCAGGGTGTGCATTTAAGATTTGCCATTTTTCCCCATTAGAAGATTCGATCAGTTTTTGGATGAGTTGTAAATAGGCTGGCATGCGATCTTCGTACATTGTTATTTTCCTTTATTTTAGGTAATTTATGTTATGATTTAATTGTACTTAATTTACCTTGCTCAATTGCCTTAGATTATAACTTTGATTGGAATCCAGCCAAAGAAAAGCAAAATATTCGCAAGCATCAATTAAATTTCCGTTTGGCATCAACTGTTTTCCGCGATCGCTCTCAATTAACAATCTATGATGAAGAACACAGTCAAGATGAAGATAGATGGATTACCATAGGCTTAGACGAAACAGGAATTTTAAGGGTTGTCATCCATACCTTTGAACAAACCGATCGCACCTCATGTATAATTCGGATTATTTCAGCCCGTAAAGCTAATTTCACAGAAACCCAAGCTTATCAAGAGAGGAAATTATGAAATCAGAGTATGATTTTTCTGCATCAGAGCAAGGCAAATTTTACCATCCTGATGCTACGTTTCATTATCCCATTTATCTCGAACCCGATGTCGAGGAATTTGTGACTAAAATTGCTGAGCATAAAAAGATTGAGGTGCAAGTTTTGGTCAATGAATGGCTGAGAAATAACATTAAACTCATTCAAAGTATTGAGTAGGTGAGAAACCCGGTTTATTAAAATAAACTAAGTTTATAGCTTCCAGGTTACTGTTTTTCTACCACCTCAAAACTTTGATAAAAAACTTGCCAATTGCCTTGCTGTTCCAATTGTTCAAATAACTCCTTAATCCGTTCAGCATTCCATTCGGGGAATTCTTCCTCTTGGTGGGGGGTTAACCAAGGCAAACTCAAAGGCTTCTCCAAGGCAATTGCTAAAAATTCCTCATTTCCTGCTTCTCCAAACATAAAGTTTTGCTTGTTGTAATCTGCCCAAGAATCCTTTTGAGGAAACCAACTTACCCTTTTTTCCATAATAGAATTCGGTGCATAGCATGATGATGGACAGAGTAAACATTGACCATCCTTGCTGCGATTCAACAACAGCAATTGATAATTATAACGTTCTAAACTTTCTAAATTAATTTCCATCCAAAGCGACTGATTTGCCGGAATCGTTAGCGTAATTTTCTGTACCGAAGGGGGAGGTGTTTGCCGAACTAAGCCTCTATTTACCTGTACGGCTGTCATTTCCTCTTCGGTCAAAAACTGTAGCCAATTGTCAGGAGACTTAGCTTTTTCCTGCAAAATTTGCCAGCCATTTTTTTCAAGCCACTTCAAAAACTTATCATTCCACAACCACTTATAAACCTCTTGCCAAGGGCTAATTTTTTGCTCACTCTCTTTATCCTTTTTCCCTCCTTGCTTAAGATTTAATAGCACCTCAGTATTCACGCCGTCCGCTTTCATCTCCTCTCCATATTTTTGATCGATTACCTCAATCACCTTCCGAATGGTTTGACTTATTTTATTTTCGCAATAAACTCCTAAATCGTTTTTCATTAGTTCAGCAATTTCTTTATGAGTGCTTTCTCTGTTCTTCGGGTGATTTTCCGGGGCGAATCGCCGAATAAAACAAGCCTTATCCTCAGTCAGGTTTCCAGGGAATAGCTCTTCCGCGATTTGGTTTTGAAAATTTTGCTTGAGATTCATACATCCACTGCCATAACTTAGCCTTATCATCTTATCTTAGCAAGCTTGTATCTAGCTGGCAACTCCTTAGCGCTAAGTCATTATTTAAAATTATTTGCCATAATATGGGATTATTTGCAATTATTTAATCAATCAAAATCATCATTTGTTTTTACCAATAATTATTTGAAATTAACTAGACATCATTTGGGAGTGGGTGTCATCGTAAAGACATCCCAAACAAACCTCTAAAAAATATGCCAACACAAGCGCAAAAAAGATTCAATCCCTACGCCACTGTAACTGGGCTTGCCGAAGTCTTAGCAACCGAAAAAGATTGCCTACACGCATTATGGCAACGAACTCACTATCAATTTGAAAAACAACCGAGTACCTATGACCCCTCAGAACATGAAGAAAAGCTGATTCAACGAGCAGTACAACTGCAAAATGAAGGTTTCACCGTCTATGTTGAAAATCAAAATTCATTCAAATATAAAGGTCAAACCTTTGATATCTGCGTTGCCGGCCGACCAGATATCATTGCTATTAAAGATGATTGGGCAGTTGTCGAAGATATCAAAACCGGCAAGCGCAAAGATTCACATAAAATGCAAGTGCTTCTCTATATGTCAATGTTGCCCTTTGCCCCCGAAACCAAAAATCTGTTTAAAGGTCATATTCCGCACGGCCGATTAGTTTATCGAGATGGCATTTTAGATATTCCCAAGTGGTATGTTAATGAGCATTTTAGACAGCGTTTGCAGCAGTTAATTGCCATGCTTTGTAATTCTCAACCTCCCAACCCAAAACCTAGCGATTGGGAATGTCGCTATTGTCAGGTTCCCTCTGCCTGCTGTTCTGTAAAAATGAGCCGAGAAACAGAGTTATTTGCATGAGTTAAGTACAGGAAATATCCATAATAGCGACAACCGATAGGTGAAAAGTTGTCGCTATTAGAACCAAGTCCGCCTACGTTGCTTTGACTGAGGGCGTTGCAGTATAATTTCAGCAGTGTCGGCAAAAGTACGATCGCCCTTCCCGATCGCCCATAATAGTAACAAGTAAGTTTGCTAAAAGCGAGGAAATAACTATGGTCACTGCTAATGCCGCACAGAAGCATTTTACTCTAGAAGAGTTCATGGCTAATCCCCTCGACCAGATGGAATGGGTGGATGGACAACTCGTGGAGAAAAATGGAGCCACACTCAAGCATGGTAAAATTCAATCAAACCTGGGTTGTGCTTGGGCAAATTACATGATTTCCAGCAAACAGCGAGGTGAAGTTTATATTTCACCACCTTGCCGCACTAACCAACAAATTCGCCGTCCCGATGTCGCTTATCTCACACCCGAATTAGTCGCACAATTTGGCAACCTTGCCACTTTACCCCAAAGTTTCCCCTTAATTGCGGAAATAGTTTCACCCACCGATATCGCTGAAGATGTTTTTCTCAAAGCACAGGAATATTTAGCATCTAGCTGTCAGGAAGTCTGGCTAGTTTTTCCCGATAGTCGTTTAATATTTGTGATGACTCAAGATCGAATATTGACATTTAGATCCGGCGATACCGCCACCACTCAACAAATCTTGATGGGTTTTAGCATCGAGGTCGATCGCTTGCTAGCTTAAACATCAAACTAAATTGCTACAATATATTTGAGACTCCCCCAGTCCGCGCAGGCGGACTTCGTTTGTGTAGCCCCGAATTCTATTCGGCGGGCTTAACATTAACAACTTCGTTTGTGTAGCCCCGAATTCTATTCGGTGGGCTTAACATTAACAATGAATGCTTAATCCTTAATATCCCACCATTCTAGAAAACGCCATGTCAGACGACTTTTCCCTAGATGAGCTTTTAAATAGAAGTTACTACGCTTTCAAAGACGCAGAAAACCAAGTGGGACAGTGCAATGTTTTAGTCATCGGCAAAACCGGAGTCGGCAAAAGTACCCTGATCAATTCTGTGTTTCGCCAGCGCTTAGCAGAAACCGGAGTCGGCCGCCCCGTCACTCACGGTATTCGCCAATACACAAAACCGAATTGTCCAATTACAGTTTACGACACTCCGGGACTCGAACTCAACGCCGAACAAATTAAAATTATTCAATTAAACGTTGCTAAACTAATTGAAGACCAAAGACTTTTGCACCCCAAAGAACACATTCACGTCATCTGGTACTGCATCAATCACAGCGCCAATAGAATAGAAGCTGTAGAGGAAAGCTGGCTCAAGGAAATGGAAGTTAAAGATGTACCAGTTATTTTAGTTCTGACTCAAACTACATCAAAAAAACCGAGCGAGTTTTTCAAGCAACTGGAACACATGAATTTGCCAGTCAGTCAAATTATTCCCGTCATGGCTGAACCGGAACAAATTGATGAGGATTATACTGTAAAATCTCACGGTTTAGATAAGTTGGTCGATGCAACTTTTCAACTGCTACCGGAAGTAGCTAAAAAAGCTTTTGTCAAAGAACAAATTGCTAATATCGCACTCAAATCTGATATGGCATTTAAGTATGTGACTGGTTATGTTGCTGGTTCTGCGATTGTCGGCGCGACTCCCGTACCGTTTGCCGATGCGCCGATTTTGATGGCGATGCAAACGGCAATGATTGCTAATATTACTGTGATTTTTGGAATGCCCTTTGATAAGGGTTTTGTTTCGGCGATGCTGTCTGCTATTAGCGGTGCTGGTGGGGTGACTGCTGTTGGTAGAAGTATTGTGACTAATTTGATTAAAATGATTCCGGGTGCGGGTACAATTGTCGGCGGCGCTATCTCCGGTGCGACAGCGGCAACTCTCACCCTTGCCCTCGGTTTGGCTTACATTGAAGTGCTGAAAGCTTATATGAAAGCTCAAGTTAATGGTGAACAGCTTTCTTTGCAGCAGTTGACTAAGATGTTTGTGGATTTGTACAAGGATTATGCGTCGTCGGGGCGTAAAACTTTGAAGGATGAGAAGCAGAATCAACCACAGCCACCGAATCAAATTAATATTGAGTAGATTGGGAATTGGGCATCGGCCAAAGAGGGCATTGGGCGGAGCGTAGCGGAGGGATTGGGCATTGGGCGGAGCGTAGCGGAGGGATTGGGCATTGGGCATTGTTATTTTTTAGTTCCCATAACTCATTACCAATTACCCATTACCAATTATCCATTACCAAAGATTGATATATAGCCTTTATCAAAAATATGAGGTATGACTGACAGCTTATATAATCGCTTAAACTAAGAGGGCCCAAGCCCAACAACGTAACTTATCTTTTTGAGAACCGCTATAATATTATTGAATTCTGCAAAAGGGAGTCAATGGCTATGGTAATGACAGCCGTTTTATCAGAAAATGTTTCTCTAGAAGACTTCATCGCTAGTCCCCCCGACGATATGGAATGGGTGGACGGGCAAATATCGGAGAAAAATGGAATGACAGTAAAACACAGTAGAATCCAATCTAGACTAGATTTTTCTTGGAGAAGTTACAAGATATCTAGCGGACAAGGGGGCGAAGTTTATACTGAAGTTCCTTGTCGTACTGACAGGCGAGTGCGTCGCCCTGATGTTGCTTATCTGACTGCTGAACTTGTTGCTGAATATGGTGATGTTGCTACTTTTCCTCAAAGTCCGCTATTAATTGCTGAAATTGTTTCTCCTACTGATATTGCGGAAGATGTTTTTCTGAAAGCACAAGAGTATTTGGATTCTGGTTGTCTGGAAGTTTGGATTGTTTTTCCAGAAAGTTGCTGGATATTGATAATGACTCAAACTCAAAAGTTAGCGTTTAATTCCGGTGACGTAATCAGCACTCAGTTAGTGCTGCTGGGTTTTAGTGTTGCGGTTGATGAGTTGTTGGGTTGAAGGCAGAAATTAGTTATTAAGTGAGTGAACATATATTGCGTGTCATTACAAAGAAACCGGGTTTTTACAGAATTTAAGGGCTGCAATCAAGTATTTTTGTAAAAAAACCGGTTTCTAGGCCCCCGTGCGTAACTCCTATAAATTTTGTCAACTTGCACCAAATCACCAACAGCGGTACAATGTTTTCTGCTTTGTTTGCAAATCTACCGTAGATTCCAATTGGGAATTAAAACCAATAATTGAAATATGTCTCAAACTTACACTGTTGAATTACTCCACCAAGGCAGCACTTATACCGTAGAAGTGCCGGAAGATCAACCAATTCTGCAAACTGCGATCGCCGCGGGGATTGATTTGCCCAACTCTTGCAATTCGGGGGTTTGTACTACTTGCGCTGCTAAGGTGGTTGAGGGTCAACTGAAGCAGGTTGATTGCATGGGTGTTAGTCCGGAACTTCAGGCTGAAGGTTATGTGTTACTTTGCGTTTCTTTTCCCCGATCGCACTTGAAGATAGAAACTGAAAAAGAAGACATTGTTTACGCTCGCCAGTTCGGTAAATCCTAGGACTAAGCTAAAATTTACGTAAGTACCTAAGTACCGATCGCGGTAAAACCACTATGGATCGCCCCATGACCACCCATTTCATTTCCGCAGAAGTTGACCTCCAGGACACCGCCGAAGAACTCCACTCGGCTATTGAAATTGAACTGCAAAAGCACGGCGAACCCCTGCGCTGGGCAGTCACAGATGTGGATGTCGATCGCCAAAAAGCCCTGGTAGAAGGCTACGTGCTCGTGGAAGCATCCCCGGTATCAGCGTGAACCCCCCCCCTTTAACAGTGGTTTTGATAGTCCCCACAGGCGTTGGAGCCTCGATCGGTGGGTTTGCAGGAGATGCTCTACCTGTCGCTAGGGCGATCGCCCAAGTTTCTGATACGCTAATTACTCACCCCAACGTCCTCAACGGCGCTCAACTTTATTGGCCCATACCTAACGCCCTTTACGTGGAAGGTTATGCTCTTGACAAATTTGCCGCCGGATGCTGGGGACTGCAACCGGTACATCAAAATCGCATCGGCTTAATCGTGGATTGCGCGATCGAACCGGAGTTACAATTGCGCCACTTGCAAGCGGTTGATGCTGCTAGAGCTACATTGGGTTTAAACATAACTGATTGTATTTTGACCGATCGCCCCCTGCAAGTAGAATTACGCATTTCAGAATCAGGGGCATCCTGGGGGACGATCGGCAATCCCGACAGTTTACTGCGCGCAGCCGACAAATTGATCGCACAAGCCAAAGTCCAGGCGATCGCGGTTGTGGCCAGATTTCCCGACGATGAAGGTAGCGTCGCGCTGGAAAACTACCGCCGCGGCAAAGGAGTCGATCCCCTCGCAGGCGCGGAAGCAGTCATCAGTCACCTCATTGTCAGAACATTTAAAATTCCCTGCGCCCACGCCCCCGCCCTGTCGCCACTTCCCCTCGATCCACATCTTTCGCCGCGATCGGCTGCGGAGGAAATCGGTTATACTTTCTTACCTTGCGTGCTCGCGGGTCTTAGCAAAGCTCCCCAGTTTACAACACAGAAAGCCCAGGAACACAGCCAATTATCCATTACTGCCGATCGAGTTGATGCGATGGTAATACCGGCCACAGCGTGCGGTGGCAGTGCTATTCTAAGTTTGAGCGGGCGATCGACAGTACAAATTATTGCTGTGGGTGACAACAAAACCCAGATGCAAGCTTCCCCAGAAAAACTCGGAATCAAAGCTTTGCAGGTAAACTCATATTTAGAGGCGATCGGCGTATTGGTCGCTTTACGAGCCGGCATTAGTCCAGCTTCTTTGGGTGCAGACATCTCCTCCCTGCGGTGTTTGTCTGACTCAACTCAACAAATCTAAAATCTAAAACCTAAAATCTAAAATTGATTAAGTGCCAGAAAAACTTCCCGAAAATCCCGAAATTGAACCGTTGACGCGCACTCAGGTTTTAGTAGCAATGGGCGTGACAGCAATTATGTTGCTGGCGGTAGCTAAATTGTGGTTGATATTTGGATCGGTATCGCTTTTACCCGTGAAATTCATCGTCATGGATTTGTTCAAAGGATTGGCGATCGGACTGGCAATTACAGGCGGTAGTGCGATCGTATATCAACTCTGGCCCGGTTATCGCCGGAGTGCAGACATTTACTTAGAAGTAGTGCTCAAACCTTTGTTTTGGCCGGATTTAATTTGGCTGGGACTGCTACCGGGACTTAGCGAAGAATTGCTATTTCGAGGCGTGATGCTGTCTGGTTTGGGCTTGAATGTGACCGGTTTAGTTTTATCGAGTTTTTGTTTCGGCATTCTGCACTTGGGAGGAATGGATCAGTGGCCTTATGCTGTTTGGGCGACGGCTGTGGGTTTCCTGCTGGGTTACAGTGTTTTAGCTACTGGCAATTTGTTAGTACCAATTACAGCTCATGTCTGCACGAATTTGATTTCTAGCTGTGTTTGGAAGTGGGAACACAATATGGTGAAGCGGTAGAGCGATCGCGCAGATTGGTTTGTAGTGAGGACTTCAGTCCGCAGAAATCCAAGGACTAAAGTCATTACTAGATTGGTTTGTAGTGAGGACTTCAGTCCGCAGAAATCAAAGGACTAAAGTCCTTACTACGAACCTTTGGTATTTGTTTGTAGTGAGGACTTCAGTCCGCAGAAATCAAAGGACTAAAGTCCTCACTACGAACCTTTGGTATTTGTTTGTAGTGAGGACTTCAGTCCGCAGAAATTCAAGGACTAAAGTCCTCACTACGAACCTTTTTTATGCTGTAATTGACGACACACGATCAATTGACTTTTGATATATTAAAACCGTCGAATCCGATCTTTATTAAGGCAGTTGATAACTGCTCGATCGCACAATCAATTCACCTTGACTGGGGTTACGGCTGAAGATAAAAGCTCCTTCTTTAGTTTCGCCGCTTGACAAAAAATCAATTTGCTGATCGGCAGATTCCAAGACTTCGCCCTTGACGCGCAGTTCGGCTACAACTTGCACTGATTCTGCCGTTTCGCCACCCGTGTTAGTAACTTTAAACGGTACGTAAAATTGCCCTTGCGTGGCGCGAATTGGCTCGTTGCGAGTCACAGAAATCACAGGAGGTTCCTGTTTTTTAGTCACCCAGTTGTAAAGTACGAGTCCGGTGATGGTAGACAGGATCGAACAGGCGATCGCAAATGTTACCCATTCAGCAAAAGTTCTTTTTTGTGGCTGTTCGTTATTACTTTCCTCATTACTGTCATTCATACCGCCAACCTCCCCGCCGCGCCGCCAACAGTTGCCGGCAATCCCAATACTAACGTATAGCCCAACCAAACAGACCACGGATCGTCAAAGCTGAGTTTGTGGAAAAAAAACAGCATAAATGCAGAAGCCACTAGCGATACTAAATAAGCCATCACTGTTTCGCTGAGGGGACTCTGAAAAATTCCTTGATGCTGCTGGCGTTTTGCTTGATAAGTAAAGTCAGCTACGAATACAATACCGTAGGAAATTAGCAGCGAAGCGGCGATAATTGCTAATTGCCAAGGTGGCGAAATAGCTGCGGCTAGCATGGGAATTTCGTCAGTTGGGGCGATGTTGAAAGCAATGATCATCGCGCCGATTAAAGTAGCGCCGATATCTGCTAAAGTGGGATTAATCATCGGTTCGCTGTCGCTGTCTGAGCTTTGATAGCGATCGCCACTCAAGAAACCGCTTGCCAGGGCCACTCCCAAGGCAAAGGGCAAGCCTTCAAAAATGATTTTCCCCAAAGCTTGTTGCAGCGGAGTATCCGGCGTAATTTCCCGGAGCAAAAACAGGATAACAGCGGCGCAGACAATCCCAATCGCGATCGCTTCTACGCTATCGATTGCAGCATCCCGCCACCGGATGTCCTTAGTTTTGCGAAAGCCTTCAGTGCGAGTCAGCAAGAAAACGACGATAAAAGTAGTTACAATGGCGATCGACATTTGCGCTGGTTTAGTAGAGGAACCGATCCACCAAACCTCCATCGTATAAAGCAGCGGAATGCCGAACAAAAAGCCGCCCGATGCACCTCGAATAATATCTCTTAGTTCATTTGACCACTGATTTTTGCGCTGTTTTTTTGCTTTGTTCATATTTCGGCTAAAAAGCTAATTAAAAATTATACAAAATTTCCCGCGCTTATAAATCTCTTTGCCAAATCTTGATAGTATTTTCATCACTTCCACTAACTAGAGTCTGCCCATCCGGACTAAAAGCCACGGAATAAACTCCCCATGAATGCCCCAAGAGACTGCAAAGTTTCTCTCTAGCGTCAAGATTCCAAAGTTCGATAATACCA
This sequence comes from Microcoleus sp. CAWBG27, assembly GCF_020883145.1. NCBI lineage: Bacteria > Bacillati > Cyanobacteriota > Cyanophyceae > Oscillatoriales > Microcoleaceae > Microcoleus > Microcoleus sp. CAWBG27. Next base: position 140,717 of record NZ_JAHREU010000008.1, on the reverse strand, counting down.
GGTTCCCTGCTATCATCTTCGCTGTCAGAATCCCACCCACCACTTGCTAAAATTTTACCATCAGGGCTAAAAGCTAAGCAGAAGTCTCCCATTGAAGTTTCCGCAAGAGTATAAATTTTTGCCCCTGTATAGAGATTCCACAACTTGATATTCCCCCGAGAGTGCAAGGTAGCAAAATTTTCTGCATCAGGGCTGACAGCGATCGCATAAACAGAGTCCATCCCCTCTTTCCAATGCTTTGTCCAGATTTCGTCTCCAGTGGCTAAATTAAAAGCTACTGCACTTAGAGAAACATAATCATCTCCACTGCTACTGACTAGAATCTTTCCGTCAGGACTGAATAAAACATCCAAACCATAATATACTTCTACTGGCCACTTTAAAGTCCGAATTTGTTTTCCATTGCTAAGGTTCCAAAGTTTGATAGTTGTGTCTTCACTGGCACTTGCCAGAGTCTTTTCGTCGGGACTGATGGCTACAGAAGTAATTATGTTTGAATGGCCGTTAATGGTGTAAATTTCCTCTTTATTGCTGAGATTCCATAGTTTGATAGTTGCATCTTTACTACCGCTAGCAAGAGTTTGCCCGTCAGGGCTGAGGGTAATAGATGTAACCCCTTGTGAATGTCCTGCTAAAGTATGAATTTCTTCCCCTGTGTTGAGGTTCCACAGCTTAATTGTGCTGTCAGAACTTCCGCTAACTATAGTCTGTCCGTCTGGGGTGATGACAACAGAAGTTACCGAACTTGAATGTCCGTGAAGGGTGTGTACGCATTGCCAGTTGGGAGTTTGAAACATTTATAACTTATGGCGATCGATAATTTGACATATTTTAAGTGCGAGCTTAGATAGCATCTCCACTCAACTTTGTGCATAAGCTATTAAAAATTCCTCTCTTGAAATTCCCGCCTGAGTACAAATTGCTCTCAGTGTCCCTGATTTTATTTGATCGTGGTTAGGCATTACCAGCGGAGTCTCCGTGCCATCCTGATTTTCTCGCACCATGACAATATGTTCGCGTTCTCTAATAATCCTAAAACCCAAAAACTGAAATGTTCTGATGACTCGTTTTTTAGGAGCATCGACAGGAAATTTCGACATTAAATAGCCACCTCTGCCTTTACTAAAAAAGTCTCGACAGCGGATGATTCGTCTTCCATAATTTCTTGGCCGAATATCTCGATGTAGCAGCGAATAGCTGACTTGACATCAGCTAATGCTTCCTCATAGGTGTTACCTTCACCAACTACAACACCTTTGATGCCAAGGGGATAGGCTACATAACCGTCGGGATGTTTTTCAATTATAATTCTAAATTGTTTCATCTTCGCCTCTTTATTTTTATACTAACTTAATTCACCACAGGCGCGCGATCGCATACGCATCAAAAATACCATCAACGCTCAAAACTGGTATCTGTTCCGCCATAGATTGTGCAATTATCAGCCTGTCAAATGGATCGCAGTGATGTAAAGGCAGTGAAGCTACAACCTCAATGTGGTCGAAACTTATTTCCAGTATCTCAATTCTATTAACTGCGATCTGCTGCTTGATAAACTCCATAAAAGGCATACTAAAATTTAGCCTGCCTATGCTATGCTTAATCGCCATTTCCCAGACGCTAGCTGTACTGAAGATAATATCGTTATTTCCGTTGTCAATTAGCGATCGCGCTGTTGTGCTGAGTCTTGAACTATCTGTCGCGTACCAAATAAAGGCATGAGTGTCCAACAACAACCTCATTCCATGTACTCCTTAAATTCTTCTAGCGGTTCATCAAAATCATCGGACATCCAAACCATGCCTTTAGCACTCCCTGCTTGCCGATTGGGTTTAGCTTGTTTGGGAATTCCTACCAATTTTACAACAGGCTGATTATCTTTACTAATCGAAACTTCTTCACCTCTCATCGCCGCTTCGATTAATTCCAAAAGCTTTTCTTTTGCCTCAACAATATCTACTTGATACATAACTCGTGCCTCCGCATAAAGTTGGAAATTTGAGATTTGAGATTGACCGTGACTAATGAAGCTTGCGATCCTGTATTTTCATCAAATGAAAGACCAGATTTGTTTGACTCTATCTCGCACTTGCGCCAAATCATCAGGGGTTAATATTCCCAGTCTCCTTTCAACTAAACTTTTTTGTAATGTGTTCAGTTTATGCAAGCGAACCGCTGAAGGTCGCTTTAATCCTGCTTGTTGCCATTCCTGAATTTCGACATCAAAGCTTGTACGAGGAATTTGACTGGTTATCTTGGCAACAATCATGTCTTCATCTCCTGTGTCCAGCAGTACCAGGCCAGGACGGCGTTTAGTTTCGGTTGCACCCGCAAATAAGAATGCGACTATAACTAATTCTCCAGACTGATAATTAGACATAGCTCAAACCCGATCGTAAATTGTATCTTCTTCGCTGCAATCTGCAAAGAATTGTGTGGCAGCAAGACGATGCCAATCTGTTTTTTCCTCTACTTCATCTGTTTCTGAGTTTGTTTGTTCATTCACTAGAATTATCACTCTTACATCTTGGTTGACTGCCAAGTATTTTAAAATGTCATCGGTCAAGTTTATTTTTCCTTCCGATGTAACTTTTGCTGGAAATTCGTAGGCTTTCATAATGTGAGTTTTAGATTTGTGTTTCCCCAGTTATTGCTACCTTAACATAATCTCAATTAGACAAATCCTCTTCCTCCAAATCAACAGAAGGCAACTCCGTATCATCCGACTGCAACTGAGCCGGAGTAGCCGGAATCGCCGCAATGATTGCATCGATCACTCTAGCCACCGGAATAATTTCCATCCCCAAATCTGGCACGGATTGATTCTTCGGAATAATCGCCCTTTTGAAGCCCAATTTCGCTGCTTCTCTCAGTCGCAGTTCTAATTGCGAAACTGGGCGTACTTGTCCGCCCAAACCGACTTCTCCGAGCAAAACTGTGCGTGCATCAATTACCCGATCGCGAAAACTGGCCACAACTGCGATCGCCACCCCCAAATCCGCCGCCGGTTCCTCCACCTTCAACCCGCCTACCGACGCCACAATCACATCCAATTTAGACAAAGGAATCCCCACCCTTTTCTCCAAAACAGCCAAAATTTGCTGCAATCTACTACTATCCACACCAGTAGTAGAACGGCGTGGCGCACCAAAACTTGCAGGGCTGACTAACGCCTGAATCTCCACTAAAATCGGTCGAGTTCCCTCGCAAGCAACCGTCGTCGAAGTACCCGGAGAAAATTCATCTTTATTGCCTAAAAACAACTCCGACGGATTATCTACTTCTCGCAAACCATTGGCTACCATTTCAAAAACACCGATTTCGTGAGTCGCGCCAAAACGGTTTTTCATCGATCGCAAAAGGCGATGAGAAGCAAATCTATCGCCCTCAAAATACAGTACAGTATCTACCAAATGCTCCAAAACCCTCGGCCCCGCCAAAGATCCATCCTTAGTAACGTGACCAACCAAGAATAAAGTAATATTTTCCCTTTTTGCAACCTGCATCAAAGCAGACGTACATTCCCGTACCTGAGCCACCGAACCCGGAGCCGATGTTAAATTAGCAAAATAAATAGTTTGGATGCTATCAATCACCGCCACATTCGGTTTCAGCGCTTCCAACTCCCGCAAAACAACTTCTAAATCCGTCTCTGGAAGCAAGTAGAAATTCTCCGCTGAATTGTCCTGGGAATCGGTTTTAGCCTCTCCATTGCTATCAGATATATTTCCGCCATTGCTTGACAAATTAACCGGATTAGCCACACCCAAGCGCTGCGATCGCAATTTTACTTGCTGACCAGACTCCTCCGCACTAACATAGAGTATTCTATCCTTGCGCGCCAACATATTCGCCATCTGTAATAGCAGCGTCGATTTCCCGATTCCCGGTTCCCCGCCAATCAACACCAGCGATCCCGGAACAATCCCACCTCCCAAAACTCGATCGAGTTCCCCATAGCCAGAAGGCCAGCGAGACTGAGTTTGGTCGGAAATCTGCGATAATCTAAAAGATACCTTTGGTTGACCCTTCGACTTATCAGGAGGCGAACCGCCCACTGACTTAGTTGTCACCCCAGTCAAACCAGCCCGTGGCCCACCAGCAGTATGTGGTTCTAACTGCTCGTCAAAAGAATCCCACTTGTGACAGCTAGGACACCTGCCAAAATATTGTGGTGAATCATACCCACATTCCCGACAAATATATTGTATTCGAGGCTTAGGCATTGTTTACTATGATAAATAGTCACCCTAACATTTAGAAAAGTCTGAGTTAAAGCAATTATCAAGCTTTCAGACCGATCGCCATACACGATTCAATCTGTATATTCTATGATAGGGTACAAAAAATTAAGATTATCTGAAATGTAACTTAAGGAGTGCTCGGTAACTTGGAAAATCATAAAGAAAAAATTCTGGTAGTCGATGACGAAGCCAGTATCCGGCGCATTCTGGAGACTCGCCTTTCCATGATTGGCTACGATGTCGTCACCGCTGCTGACGGTGAAGAAGCTCTCGAAACATTTCGCAACACCGAACCCGACTTAGTAGTTTTGGACGTGATGATGCCGAAGCTCGACGGTTACGGGGTGTGTCAGGAGTTACGCAAAGAATCAGACGTACCCATCATCATGCTAACCGCTTTGGGAGACGTAGCCGATCGCATCACCGGTTTAGAATTGGGCGCCGACGATTACGTCGTCAAACCTTTCTCTCCCAAAGAGCTCGAAGCCCGCATCCGTTCGGTACTGCGCCGGGTTGACAAAAACGGCGCCTCAGGAATTCCCAGTTCGGGAGTCATCCACGTCACCAACATTAGGATTGACACAAACAAGCGCCAAGTTTATAAAGGCGACGAACGAATTCGGCTCACAGGCATGGAATTCAGCTTGTTAGAGCTGCTTGTCAGCCGTTCTGGAGAGCCTTTTTCGCGATCGGAAATTTTGCAAGAAGTTTGGGGATACACGCCAGAACGCCACGTAGACACCCGCGTTGTGGACGTTCACATCTCCCGGCTGAGGGCAAAGTTGGAAGACGACCCCAGCAATCCTGAATTAATTCTCACCGCCCGCGGCACCGGCTATCTATTCCAGCGCATTGTCGAAATTGGCGAAGTCGGTTGACCTGTGGCAGTTGGCAGTTGGCGGTTCGGTTCGTAGTGCGGACTTCAGTCCGCTCTTATTCTGCGGACACTCCCGACGCACTACGAACCTTAATCCTAACTAATGACTAATGACAAAATCGGATCCAAATAAAGTTTTGCGGCAACTACCCTTAGTTGCGGGAGGGTTAGCAGGTACGCTGCTGGTGGTGAACCGCTTCCTGACAGAGCAAATTACAGACTCTCAAACTCGATCGGACGTTTTGGGAGTAATTATCAGCGCCCTGCTGATTTTAACAGGTTTGCTGTGGCAACAGGTGCAAGCGCGATCGCCCGATTCGGTACAGCTTACCGGCTCTGAAGGCTTCGAGCTGGCGCCGGATTTGCCCGATGCCGTCAAGCTAGAATTAGCTTGGGCGTCGCGTTTGCTGTTGACAAATACGGCCACAAGGGCGATCGTCATTGTCTATCAAGGAAAAGTCTTATTGAGGCGCGGCATCTTAGGCATCAATCCCGAAGTCAAGCCAGGGCCAATATTGCAGCGAGTGCTCGACAAAAACAAACCAGTTTATCTAGTAAATCTGAATATCTATCCCGGCAAAATCGAATTCGACTATTTGCCAGAAAATACCCAAGGAGTTATCTGTCAGCCGATCGGCACTCAAGGCGTATTAATATTAGGTGCTAACGCGCCGCGCAGCTATACCAAGCAAGATGAAAATTGGGTTGAAGGCATTGCCGAAAAACTAGAAAATACCCTCAACCAATTTTAGATTTTAGATTTTAGATTTTAGATTTTAGTTGGTAGGGTTTTGGTGCCCGCAGCTTCGGCTAGAGACAGTCGTAGGGTGCGTCAGAATACGTTATTGTCTCAATCATGGAAAAGCTATTTTCTGACGCACATTGTATCACGGGATGGCGATGGGTGGAGTTGCAGGGGTAGGTCAAATTCAGTTGTTGCAACCATTTTTGACGCTGCTGGCTTCGGCTATTTTGCTTGGTGAGACTCTGGAGCCGATCGCCCTAATCACCGCTTGTTTAGTCGTAGCGAGCGTAGCTGTGGGTAAAAAAACAGCAATTAAGTAATGAGAATTAAATAACTTACAATTTAATGATTCTTGTGGGATGGGCGGGAGAACCCGTACAGAAAGGACGGGTTCTTCTGGCCTATCCCACTTTCAAGAGTGTAAATTATTTAATTTGCGTTCCTAAGCGGGCAGAAGATTTGTGAGGATCTCGACTATATCTAATGACAGATGTAAAGCCTGGACTATTTCTATTAAATACGACTAATTAACTAAACCTTTAGGAAAATACTAATGTTAGATATTGATGAACTGAGTTCAAAAGAAATACAGGAACTCCTACACACAGTAGGATACGGTCATCTGGGCTGCATCCACGAAGGCAAGCCCTACGTGATACCCATGAATTATTATCTCGAAGCAGATGACATTTACCTGTTTACCACGATCGGCATGAAGACTCACGATCTTGATGCGAATCCCGAAATTTGTTTGCAGGTTGAAGAAATACGCGAGCCTCTTCATTGGCGCAGTGTTATTGTCAATGGTCGAGCTTCCCGCCTCACCGAGCAAGCAGATATCGATCGAGTAATGCACCTCGTCAAAGAGCGCAATCCCATGCTATCACCTGCGATCAATCGCACCTGGATTGATAGTCAGGGACGTTCCGAGGCGATCGCAATTTACCGCATTGATGCGAGTGAGATGAGCGGGCGTACTACAGATGGAGTCAGCAGCCGCTAATCACCGAGATATTTCAGAGGAAAAGAAATATGGTTGCGACTTTCGATCCCAATACTGCGATCGGCTTATCTGAGCAAAATGCGATCGCCCGACTCAAAGATGACGGCTACAACGAACTCGCCTCGGCACAATCGCGCAATCTGTTGTCGATCGCCTGGAATAGTATTCAAGATCCGATTTTTCTGTTACTCGTCGGCGGTGGTATCATTTATTGGATTTTAGGCGACTTACAAGAAGCCTTGATTTTGCTAGGTTTCGTCTTTTTTATCACCGGAATTAGTCTCTACCAAGAAGGCAAAACCGAACACGCCCTAGAAGCTTTGCGCGATCTTTCCAGCCCTCGCGCCTTGGTGATTCGCGATGGAGAGCGCAAACGGATTGCGGGGCGAGAAGTGGTTAGGGGCGATTTCTTAGTGCTCGCAGAGGGCGATCGCGTGTCTGTGGATGCGATCGTCCTATCTTGCTCAAATCTGTCAACCGATGAGTCGTTATTAACCGGGGAATCGCTACCGGTTCGCAAAGTTACCGCTGTGGGTAACGTGGAGATGGCGCGTCCCGGAGGTGATGAATTGCCGTTTGTGTATTCTGGCACATTGGTGGTTCAGGGACAGGGAATTGCTCAAGTAAAGGCGATCGGCGCTCAAACAGAAATGGGCAAAATTGGCAAGGCTTTGCAAAAAATTAAGCCAGAAACCACGCCTTTGCAACAGGAAATGAATCGATTGGTGAGCCGCTTATTTGGCATTGCTTTATCGCTTTGTGTGGCAATTGTGGTAATTTATGGATTCACAACAGGAGATTGGCTTAAAGGAGTTCTCGCCGGAATTACCTTAGCAATGGCAATTTTGCCGAATGAATTTCCGGTTGTCGTGACAATCTTCCTAGCATTGGGAGCTTGGCGGATTTCTCAGAATCATGTCTTAGCTCGCCGCGCCTCGGCCGTTGAAACCGTAGGTTCCGCAACCGTTTTGTGCGTGGATAAAACGGGGACGTTGACTCAGAATCAGATGGCTGTGCAGCAGCTATTCGCCTACAACCAGGCAGAAAAATCTCAGCCTTACGATTTGGGATTGCATTCCTCAGAGGCACTTCCAGAAGCAGTTCATCAGTTAGTCGAGTTCTGTATTCTGGCAAGCCAAAGAGATCCATTCGATCCAATGGAAAAAGCTTTTAAGCAATTGGGCGATCGCTATTTGGCGCATACCGAACATTTGCACGGTGATTGGAAACTGTTACGAGAATATCCGCTATCACCGCATCTACTGGCAATGTCTCACGTTTGGGAGTCAGCAGATCGCAAATTGTATGAAGTTGCGGCAAAAGGAGCACCGGAGGCGATCGCGGATCTCTGCCATTTCACGCCCCAACAGCAGCAAATTATGGCAGCCCAAGTCAGTGCAATGGCAAGTCAAGGATTGCGGGTATTAGGTGTTGCCAAAGCATCACTTGTCGGTGCGCCGCCGCCATTTTTGCCACCACATCCGTCGCTGAATATTGAGCATTTGCCCGATCAACAACATGACTTTCCCTTTGAATTTATCGGATTAGTCGGACTTTCCGATCCAGTGCGTCCAACCGTGGCGGCTGCGATTCAAGAATGTTATACCGCTGGAATTCGAGTTGTGATGATTACAGGTGATTATCCCGAAACTGCTCAAACCATTGCTCGTCAAGTGGGATTGATGCAAATGGGAGCCGTTGTCACCGGAGCAGAATTAGATGGCATGAGCGACGCTGAATTAGAGCAGCGGATTCAAAGTACAAATATTTTTGCACGAGCCGTTCCCGAACACAAGTTGCGGTTAGTTAATGCTTTGAAATCTAAGGGCGAAGTCGTTGCCATGACAGGGGATGGTGTGAATGATGCTCCGGCTCTCAAAGCTGCTCAAATCGGGATTGCGATGGGTGAGCGAGGCACCGATGTAGCCCGTGAATCTGCGGCTTTGGTGTTACTAGATGATGATTTTTCGTCGATCGTCCAAGCAGTCAAACTGGGGCGCAGAATTTTTGACAATCTCCGCAAAGCCATGTCATATCTGATTGCGATTCATATCCCGATCGCCGGAATGTCTTTGATTCCAGTATTGTTTAAATTACCGTTAGTATTGCTTCCGGTTCATGTGGCATTTTTACATTTAATTATCGATCCAGCTTGCTCGATCGTATTAGAAGCCGAACCCGCAGAAGCAACGGTGATGCAGCGCCCTCCCCGCAACCCCAAAGAACCTTTATTTGGCAAGAAAACGCTCTCCTTGGCTGTGTTGCAAGGATGCGGAATTTTGGCGGTTGTGCTGGCGATTTTTGCGATCGCCCTGTATCGCAGACAAGGCGAATTTGATGCCCGTGCATTAACGTTTACGACGTTGATTTTGGCAAACTTAGCACTAATTTTGAGCGAAGGTTCGACTTCCCGCCTCAGCTTGAAAATACTGAAATCGCCAAATCCCGCCCTGTGGTGGGTGCTTGGTGGCGGACTGTTGTTCCTTGGTTTGGTGCTATATGTCCCGTTTTTGCGTCATTTGTTCAGCTTTTCTCTGCTACGTGCGATCGATCTTGCGATCTGTTTGGGCGGTGGATTAATTAGCTTAATCTGGTTTGAACTGTTGAAACAAACTACAAAAATGAGATCGTAGTCAGAGACTGAATAAATATTAGTTCTAGCAGCAAAGGTTGCTTACGGTAAAAATAATGACATATCTACCTCTTAAGATATTCACACCCTCAACCTAAGATAGATGGCGATAACTCCAGAACGTGAAATCATTGAATTCATGAGAGTTGTTTTATTTATTCACCGGCAGAGTAGATAAGGTAATTAACAACAAAGATTTTTATGACTCGCTGGCTATTCAATAATACTATTGACCAGTCTCATAAACTCAACATACTAGAGGAATCATCATGCAAATAAACACCAAGACTTTCGTTTCTAACCTACAACACCATTTAACAAAAGTTATCGGTGGATTATTGATACTTGCTGTAATTTGCCAAAGTGTCGTTTTTGCGCCATCACCTGCGATCGCATCGCCTCTATTTGCCACCAGTGCTGCTAGTATTTCTAAGCAAGTAACTGGTAAGGCAGAAGAAGTCAAAGGCTCTGCTCAGCAAAAGATTGGGAAGGCACAGTCAGCAATGGAAGATCAAGCAAGATCTGTCAAAATGAAGATTAAAGATGACTTAACTGAAACAAAAATTGGAGTTGATGCCAATAATTCCAGAGTCGAAAATGCTGCCGATAAAGCCACTACAGCAGTCAAGAATTTTTTTGGTAAATAATCTTGGATTGACAATGCCATCGATAATTTAGAAAACATTAGCATACTAAAGGAAACAAAATGAGTACGACTATTGACAACTTCACTAAACAACTCCATGACAATTTAGAAGCGATTGAAAACCGGGCAAAGTCGCTGACGGAAAGTATTCAATCTGCCACAAAAAATACTCAAGCTGAGCTTCAGTCGAAACTTGATGAAACGAAGACAAATCTGGAAGCTAAAAAACAACAATTTGATGAGTATCGGGCAAAACTCAAAACTCAATTCGAGGAAAAAGAATCTGAGGTGAAGTCAAACGTTGACGAATGGAAAACAAATCGCGAAGTCAAGAAACTCGAACATCGGGCGGATCAAGCTGAGGACTATGCCAATACAGCAATTTTATTCGCAATGGCGACGATGGAAGAAGCGGAAGAAGCAACCTTGAAAGCGATTTGTACCAGATTAGATGCTACAACTGCTGCTGCGGAAACTACGCAGAAGTAAGACACGATTAAACTAAGCTAAGGGAGGAGACGGCAGTGCCGTTTCCCTACGCGGATTAATTGTAGAAGGAGGAGACGGCAGTGCCGTTTCCCTACACGGATTAATTGTAGGAGGAGGAGAGACGGCAGTGCCGTTTCCTGACTTTAGCTTAAGAGCGGAATAATGCCAGTTATTCCGCTCTTTTTTTTGATATAACATCTCCTCAAAGCAATCAAAAGGTATAGGTTAGGATTGGGAATTTGTGTAAATTTTAAATCAAAAGGTAGAGGTTATATTGTGTGGTTTTTGTTAAAGTTCAGTTGATGGCAAAAGAAGTCAAGGTTGAGATTAAATCGAAGCTCAACCAGATAAAATCGAACATCAAAAGATAAAAAACAAATCAAGAATTAAAAATTTTGTCCTTCATTCGGGCAAATAACAAAGGAAACAAATTCATGTCATACACACATACGATTGTTGGTCATTTCCCCTCCCATTCAGAAGCTGAAAGGGTTGTATTGGAGCTGCAAAAAAAAGGCTTCGATATGCAAAAGCTCTCGATAATTGGCAAAGACTACCACACCACTGAACACGTGCGCGGATTTCTCACCTGGAAAGATACAGCCAAAGCTGGAGCCGCAGGAGGAGGTTATTGGGGTAGCTTCGTCGGAGGTTTATTTGGGATTTTAGCCGGGGCTGGAGTGCTATTTATTCCGGGAATGGGTCCTATAGTCGTTGCTGGCCCCATTGCTGGGGTGTTGGCTGGTTGGTTGGAAGGAACGCTGGTTGGTGGCGCTGGTGCCGCTGCTGTAGGAGGATTGGCTGGTGCCTTGGGAGGCTTAGGAATCCCGAACCACGAGATAGTGAAGTATGACACTCAAATTCAAGCAGGCGAGTTCATTATCCTGGTGACAGGTAGCAATCACGATGTCAGTCAGGCGAAGCAGATGCTAGACAAAATTAGTCAGGAAATGAGTATGTCGATCGCAGTCTAAGACTTTTTTAACAATAGTCATCTTCACAAAAGCCTGTTTTGAACAGGCAAGATGCCTGTTCCACAATAATTATGGGAGAGGTCTATTCCACTCCAACAAGTCCGTCAGGTTGATGAGTTGAATCAAAACGATCGCGAACTGTCCTGCAACTATTGAAACTCATGATTATCGTCCATCACTTGAATAATTCTCGTTCCCAGCGCATATTGTGGCTGCTAGAAGAACTGGGACTGGAGTATGACATCAAGTATTACGATCGCGATCCCGAAACCCTACTAGCGCCAGCATCCCTGCGTCAAGTACATCCACTCGGTAAATCGCCAGTTATCACGGACGGGGCGCTAACTTTGGCGGAGTCTGGAGCCATCATTGAGTATCTGGTTGAGAAATATGGTACAGGAAGGTTTGCTCCTCCACCCAATACACCCGATCGGTTGCGATATACTTACTGGCTGCATTATGCCGAAGGTTCAGCTATGCCGCCGCTGCTATTGAAGTTGGTCTTCGATCGCATAGAAGAGCAAGCCATGCCGTTTTTTCTCAAACCGATCGCGCGATCGATCGTGAGTCGTACCAAAACTTCGTTCATCGAACCTCAAATCAAGCAGCATCTTGATTACCTGGAAGCAGAATTGGGAAAAAGCTCGTGGTTTGTGGGAAATGAATTCACCGCAGCCGATATTCAGCTCAGTTTTCCGATCGAGATAGCAGTTGCGCGAGGAGGTTTAAATGCCAGCCGACCAAAGTTGATGAATTTTCTCGATCGCATCCACACCCGTCCAGCTTATCAACGAGCATCAGAACGAGGTGGCGCGTACAAAGTTGCGAGTTAAATTGACAGAATGGGCATCGCCCACCCTACAGTCATCTTCCGTTTAATTCCACTTTTGTACTTAGTAACTACTCCCTTCCCGTTAGAAGATCATTGTACTTCTTCTTAACTCTTCCTTCGTGTCCTTCGCGTCTTCGCGGTTCAATATTCCATATTCTTCGAGTGGGAAGGGAGTATTTCATGGCTTGGTTTCTTTTTACTACTCTTTCACAAACAATCATCATGGTGAATAAAATGGAAACGACCAACAAGATTGACATAAACAAATCAGTTCCCCGCGAGCGATGGGGTGAATTTTTCGATCAATTTACCGATGGCAATCGCGGACGGCATATTTCGATCGAAATCATCGATTCAGAAGCCGGTGATGCAGAATTGATTAAGAACGCACCTCTTCATGCCATTATTTACGATCGCCCTGGTAAGGGAGATGATTTGGTAATTGAAGTAGGTAAAGATGAGGTGAGTTACGCTCACACGGTCGATTCGCCGACAGAAGTTTTAACCGGACAAAACTCAAACGGTGTGATGGTGGCGCTGCGGATTAGTGACGCTGCTGGGAGACAAACATTGATCCAGCTACAAGCTAGTTGAGCTGGTTGAATAATGCTGGATTTAGCAGCGAACATCAATGCACTTTATGAAATCGCTATTGGTGCAGATGCCATTGCTGGCGCGATCGCCTTTGCGATCGAGCAGCCGGGTGATGTTGATGTGAATCAAATCATCATCCGTCCGACACGTCAAGAACTTGAGAGTGACAGAACATGAAACAGCGAAAACTGGGGAATCAAGGATTAATCGTCTCGGAATTAGGACTCGGCTGCATGGGGATGTCCGAATTCTACGGGACAACCGATGAGTCAGAATCGATCGCCACAATTCACCGCGCCTTAGAGTTAGGCGTGACTTTCCTCGACACGGCTGATATGTACGGTGTCGGCCAAAATGAGGAATTAGTCGGTAAAGCGATTAAAGACTGTCGCGATCGAGTCATTATCGCCACCAAGTTCGGCAACGTGCGCGGTAGCGACGGCAGTTTTGGGGGCGTGAATGGCAAGCCCGAATACGTGCGATCGTGTTGCGATGCCAGTCTCAAGCGTCTGGGTGTAGAGACGATCGACCTTTACTACCAGCACCGAGTCGATCCCAATACTCCGATCGAAGAAACCGTCGGCGCAATGGCAGAACTCGTTCAAGCCGGAAAAGTCCGCTACCTAGGCCTTTCCGAAGCCGCCACCAACACCATCCGCCGCGCTCAAGCAGTGCATCCGATTTCCGCACTTCAGACGGAATATTCGCTGTGGAGCCGCGAGCCAGAAACCGAGATTTTGCCTACTTGTCGGGAGTTAGGGATTGGCTTTGTGCCTTACAGCCCCCTCGGGCGCGGGTTCCTGACGGGCAAAATCAAGAGCCTCGACACGCTATCGGAAGGAGACTATCGATCGCAAAGATATCCTCGCTTTCAAGCCGAGAATATCCAGCAAAATCTGGAACTCGTCGAGCAAATCGAGCAAATGGCTGCGGCTAAGGGCATCAAAGCCGGACAGTTGGCGCTCGCCTGGGTATTAGCTCAGGGCGAAGATATCGTGCCGATTCCAGGCACAAAACGCCGCACCTATCTCGAAGAAAACATTGCCGCCGCAGATATAACGCTGACTCAAGCCGAACTCGACCAAATCGCCAAAGCGCTGCCGTTGGGAATTGCGGTGGGCGATCGTTACCCCGATATGAGCACCGTCAATCGTTAGGATTTGGGGAGGGTCGGCACGGGGGCACGACCCCTACAGCCGTGCCTTTGTAGGGGCGGTGCCCCCGTGCCCGCCCTCTTAGAATTGCGGTGGGCGATCGTTACCCCGATATGAGCACCGTCAATCGTTAGGAATTGGCGAACTAGCCAAGATGGGGAGGGTCGGCACGGGGGCACGACCCCTACAGCCGTGCCTTTGTAGGGGCGGTGCCCCCGTGCCCGCCCTCTCGGTACGAATTGCGGTGGGCGATCGTTACCCCGATATGAGCACCGTCAATCGTTAGGATTTGGGGAGGGTCGGCACGGGGGCACGACCCCTACAGCCGTGCCTTTGTAGGGGCGGTGCCCCCGTGCCCGCCCTCTCGGTACGAATTGCCGTGGGCGATCGTCATCCCGACATAAGTAAACAATCAGGAGCACAATCCATGAAAACAAACGCCTACGCAGTACAAAACGCCACGAGTCCACTCGCACCCTTCAACTTTCAACGCCGCGATGTCGGCGAGCACGACGTGCAGATCGAAATTCTATATTGCGGCGTGTGTCACTCCGACTTGCACACCGCCCGCAACGAATGGCAAAACACCACATACCCTTGCGTGCCCGGCCATGAAATCGTCGGACGAGTTGTAAAAGTTGGCGCGCAAGTCAAAAAATTTAAGGAAGGCGACACCGCAGGAGTCGGCTGCATGGTCGATTCCTGTCGCACTTGTGTCAACTGCGAGGAAGACTTGGAACAGTTCTGCGACAACGTGACTTTCACATACAACTCCCCCGACAAACACGTTGGTGGGATGACTTTCGGGGGATACTCTGACAGCATCGTCGTAGATGAAGCGTTTGTGCTGCAAGTTCCCAAGAATTTGAATCTCGCTGCCGTCGCCCCGCTGCTTTGCGCTGGAATCACCACTTATTCGCCATTGCGGCACAACAATGTTACCAAAGGTCAGAAAGTTGGTGTTGTGGGACTCGGTGGACTGGGACACATGGGGGTGAAATTGGCGAAGGCTTTGGGCGCCCATGTCGTTGTATTCACCACCTCGCCGAACAAAGTTGAAGATGCCCTGCGGCTGGGAGCAGATGAAGTCGTCAATTCCAAGAATGCCGATGAGATGAAAAAACACCTAAATAGTTTCCATTTCATTCTCGACACTGTATCCGCGCAACACGACATCAATGCTTACCTCATTCTATTAAAGCGCGATGGCAACCTCACCCAAGTCGGGGTACCGGCCGAACCGCTTTCTCTGAATGTCGGTAGCTTAATTTTTGGTCGGCGCAGTCTCAGCGGCTCGCTGATTGGTGGCATCAAAGAAACTCAGGAAATGCTGGATTTCTGCGGCAAGCATAACATCACTTCGGATATTGAACTCATCCCAATTCAGAAAATCAATGAAGCCTACGATCGCCTGGTGAAAAGCGACGTGAAATATCGCTTCGTTATTGATATGGCATCGTTAAAACAGGCTTAATAAGTTGTTTCCGCTCTGATAAAGTAGCGATTTTAATCGCAGTGTCGTTGGTTCATCTCAGTAACTAAAGCCACTGAGATGAACAACTCTCGTTTATTAACATCAAGGACAAAAATTATGACAAATACAATCAGCCGCGAAATTCACCTAGTCTCCCGCCCTAACGGAGTCCCCACCGCAGATAATTTTGCGATCGCCCAAACCGAAATCAAGCCAATTCAAGACGGACAGGTACTCGTTCGCAATCGCTACATTTCGGTCGATCCGTATATGCGCGGACGCATGAATGAGAGCAAATCCTATGTGCCGTCCTTCGAGTTAGGTCAAGCTCTACAAGGCGGCGCAGTCGGCGAAGTCATCGAATCCAGCGCCCCAGAATTCAAGCCAGGTGATGTTGTCACTTCCAACTTTGGCTGGCGGGAATACTTCACCGCTGCGCCCAAAGAGTTGCATCCTGTCAACCGCGAAGTTCAACCGCTATCGGTTTACCTCGGTGCGATCGGGATGACGGGGATGACGGCTTGGGCTGGATTGAATTTGGTAGATGTTAAAGCGGGCGACACCATCTTTATTTCCGGTGCCGCCGGCGCGGTGGGAAGTGTGGCGGGACAATTGGCAAAACTGCGCGGATGTCAGGTCATCGGCTCAGCAGGTTCAGCGGAAAAAGTCAAGTTTCTGCTAGAAGAATGCGGATTCGATCGCGCTTTCAATTACAATTCTGGCCCAGTCCTCGAACAATTGAACCAGGCCGCACCAGACGGAATTGATGTCTATTTCGACAATGTTGGAGGCGAAACCCTGCAAGCGGCGCTCTCGGCCCTGCGCGTGCACGGCCGGATTATCGCTTGTGGCAGCATCTCCGGTTACAACAACCCGCAGCCGGGCCCGAACAACCTGTTTAATATGATTGGCAAACGGTTAACGATGAAAGGGCTGATTGTTGGTGATTCGCTCGATCGTCAGGGCGAATTTGAACAGGAAGTCGGCGGTTATTTCCAAGCTGGAAAATTGAAGAATCAAGAAACTGTGGTAGTAGGAATTGACCAAGCGGCTGGCGCATTTATCGGCCTGTTTGAAGGCAAAAATCTTGGAAAAATGGTGGTGAAGTTGGATTAGGTGGTGACCAATTGATTGGGCCATAGTCGTAGGTAATTATTTGACGTTATAGCAATCGCTACTTCGGCTATAGGGCATCACTAACCTAATGAATCGAGTCTCAAAAGAGGGCTCGATCGACTGTTTAATTCGGATACCATAACTATCAACTATCAACTGTAAGGTGCGTCGCTTTGAAATTGTCAATTTTTGTTTGAGATGGTTGGTGGCGACGCACCCTACAACTGTCCACTGTAAGGTGCGTCGCTTTGAAATTGTCAATTTTTGTTTGGGATAGTTGGTGGCGACGCACCCTACTATCAACTGTCAACTGCTATATTTGGTTTAAAAAAATATGGATCTCAAACTATCAGGAAAGGTGGCATTGGTCAGTGGTTCAACGGGTGGAATTGGACTGGCAATTGTTAGTGTACTTGCTGAAGAAGGGGCGACGGTTATTGTCAATGGCAGAACGCAAGAGCGCGTAAATAATGCGATCGACCAGATTCAGCAAAGTGTTCCGAATGCCAAACTTCAGGGCATTGCTGCCGATTTGGGAACGCCAGCCGGAGTTGAATTGTTACTTCAAAAAGTACCAGAAGTCAACATTTTGGTGAACAACTTGGGAATTTATGGTTCCAAAGCATTTGCAGATATCTCCGATGAAGAGTGGATGAATATTCTGGAAGTGAATGTGATGAGCGGTGTGCGACTCTCGCGCCATTACTTGCCGCTGATGCTAAAGCAAGATTGGGGGCGCATTATTTTTATTTCTAGTGAATCTGGCTTGAATATTCCCGCCGAAATGATTCACTATGGCGTAACCAAAACTGCACAATTGGCCTTGAGTCGTGGTTTGGCAGAAACAACCGCAGGCAGTCAGGTCACTGTCAATACGGTATTGCCGGGCCCAACTCGTTCTGAAGGGGTGGAAGACTTTATCCAGGGATTATCTAAGGATCAAAATATTTCGATCGAACAAGTCGAGAAAGAGTTTTTTACTAAGACTCGTGCATCTTCCCTAATTCAGCGATTTGCTTCCACTTCTGAAGTTGCTGCGTTAGTTGCGTTTGTTGCCAGTCCCTTAGCTTCTGCGATTAATGGTGCTGCCCTGCGAGTCGAGGGTGGATTAGTGCGATCGATTGTGTAGCGAAGTTTTTACCTTGATGTGCTTGGAAAATCTCTCACTCCCTACATTTTTGAACAGAATGCTTTCGTTCAAACAAAAATAAGGAGTGTTACATTTCATTAACTCACCCTAAAGCGATCGCTATTCCTGTGAGTCGTGAGTTTTGGGCGATCGCTAGCAAATATCATAAATCGTATAATTGCCTAAACCAACTCACAAAAGTTTGTGCTTTGGTATGAGTTGGATCAAGGATTCTTTCCATAACTGCATTATGCAATTGGCGTCCTGGTGGATCTTGCCAAGCCAACCAAGTATAAATATATGCTTTATCATGATGAGCATCTATGAAAGCTGCTCCCTTATTTTTAGCTTCTTTAGCAGTTTCCTGAGCATACTGCCAAATAGATTCATTCTCATCTGGAATTAAATACATCAAGAATGTTTCTAACATACCTTGAGCTTTATTATCTGGCATTATCCAAACTCCAAATTTAACACCAGAAGCAGTTAGGCAAATTAGTCCTGATTCTGGTATTTCTTCAGGAAGATCAGTAATACTCCTGGAACAAGCATTTTTAATGCTAGCCCAACGTGAACTTAAATCATTATCTGCATCTATGATTAAGCCTAATGCTGTTCGACCGGATGCTTTTAACTCAGTAGAAATAATAGTTTCATCAATAAATTGATCGCTACCGTAAGATTCTATATCGACAATTGCAGTTTCTTTTGTTTCTCCCCATGTGATCCCGTTAGCTTCTATTAATTCAGGTATAACCCTTTTATCTTGATCTCCCTCAACAATGAGCTTTTTAGGCTTATATTTGCTTGTCATTGCTAACGTACCTCAATACCTCTATTAGCTGCAACGACAATCTCACGTTCACTAAAGACTACACCCACATCTTTATCTCGCTCTATTCTTTGAATAGTAATTCCGTCCTCTGCTGTATCTTCCCGACTAGCAATACTAGCTAAACTAGTCCAACAGTCACTGTTATGTGTAGTTGCAAAAACTTGTACGTTTAGCCTTTTGGCAGTTTCCCATATCAATTTCCACATATCAGACATTGTGCTGAAATGTAAGCCTGTATCAATTTCGTCCACAAGCAGAACTCCGTTCGCTGCACCTACAGTCGCTAATGCAAGTCCTAAAATACGCCATATACCATCTCCCATACTGCCAATAGGAACTCGTTGATCGCCACCAGATAAACGCACTACAAATCCTTCACGCGCTACCTGGCGATATCGGTCAGAACTAACTGAGGCAATACGTTCAATCTTAGGTTCAATTGTTTGAAGGGCTTCTTGTACAAGGTTCTCTTCAGGTGTTAAAACAATTTGGTCAAATAGCTCAATCATCTCCTTAGATGTAAGTGCAGAGGAAGTAACAAATTGAGTTTTCATTTCAATCTTTTTAGGTACACCTGTCCTCATCGTCGTCATCCGACGAATATAATCCTCAGACAACCCACCGTTGCTCGATAAAGGGCGCTCCCAACTTTCATTTTCACCTCCATGTATCCATCCAATGGCAAATTCAAGCTCTTTAAAGTTTTCTGAACTATCATCAAAGCCCTCATTTTCAAGAATTCTTAGTTGTTCAGAACCGTTAGAAAGTGAATCATAGCGGGGTCGCTTTCCGCGAAAACCTACCGTTACTACAAGTTTCTCCTCGCTGTTTTCACGAACCCCTAATACTGAAAACTCGCTATCTGGTTCAATATCATGACCATAGAAAAGATGGCGGATATCTAGCTCTCGTTCTCTCTTGTGTTCAGCCCAAAAAGATTCACCTCGACTGTTCATGACCTCTCTAAGAGGTTCAAGATTATTACGTGAACATAAAAGTTGAATTGCCTCTAAAACAGAGGTTTTTCCACTATTATTAGTTCCAACCAATAAGTTCAATCTACCGAGGTTGTTAAGCTCGAAAGACCGGAATCCGCGAAAATTTTGGATTCTTATCGTCCTCAGCATAGAATTAAGCTCATGGGTAAAAATTAATTAAGATTATCAGAGTGATTCATTGTAATACACTTAGCTGTTTCCAGAGTCGTCTAGCTTAGGTGTATAACTATGTATTATCTTGCAGATTACAGGATAAATACTTATACAAGGTAAATATTTCATAAATTGTAACATAAAGCAACCAATAAGTGTAATAACAAGATTTTTGCAGGGTAACATCCCTGAATAGAGTCTTATTTGGCAAAATGCAACCTTGTAGAGTGTCCTAGCGGAGAGTAACGCACAAACAATTAGTTTGAAGTAACGTTTGGGTGCGTTACATTGCATTAACAAACCCTACAAGGTCTGCTATCTCAGGGGAGTAATGTATTGCGATCGCTATTCCTGTGAGTCGTGATTTTTAGGCGATCGCTCAAACCCAGTAAATTTATCCTAGTTTGATTATTGATCAGCATTCTAATCACTATCTTGCTCTATTCGTGTATATCATACCACAGCAAGGTTTTAATGTCAAAGATGCGAGGGTATCCTTTAACTCCAATAGCGATCGCATCTATTTAATAGCTAGCAGCGATGGCGGCACGAATATTCAAGGACTTTTGCAGACGAAGGCAATACTTGAAAGTAATCAGTAAAGATTTCTGGTGATGGAGCAATTTATGGAACCAGGGGCGATGTTCCGCTACTACTCCTTGCCGATCGCGCTGCCATCTTTCCTGGACACAGTTTGACACACCTGCTATTTTTCAAAGCCAAGATTTGGAATTTTTGCGCTTTCAATCCTGTTTTCCTATTATATTAAATAGGTAAGCAATTTTGTATGAATAAAAGTAATGCAACGATTTAATCTAACTATACTCAAACAGTTCTGGGCGATCGCCAAATCATACTGGTCAAGCGATGAAAAATGGCGGGCGCGCGGCTTATTGCTATTAGTCATCCTATTATCCTTTGGCTACACGGGGCTAAGCGTATTACTCAACAACAAGCGAGGCGAGCTAATCTCGGCGTTATCGGCTCACGATGAAGCTAGATTTTGGCAAACGATTCTGATTTTTGCTGGAACATTAGTTATTTATGCACCACTTTATGCAGGCTATGATTATTTGCGCGATCGCCTGGGGTTGGAGTGGCGGCGATGGTTGACTAACCGTTTTATCGATCGTTATTTCCAGAATCGCGCATTTTATAATCTCAATCATGGGGATGCGGACATCGATAATCCCGATCAGCGGATTGCTGAAGATGTCAAAAGTTTTACCCAAGAATCGTTAAAATTACTGCTGGCGGTAGTTGATTCTTTGTTGGCCGTAGTGGCATTTAGTGGGGTACTCTGGGGCATTTCTCAGCCGTTAATCTTGTTTTTGGTACTCTACGCCCTGGTCGGCACTTTGGCGACAATTGGAGTATTCGGGAAGCCCTTAATGCGACTCAATTTTGGACAGCTTAAAAAAGAGGCTGATTTCCGGTTTAGTTTAGTGCGGGTGCGGGAAAATGCGGAGGCGATCGCCTTTTATCAGGGAGAAGACTGCGAGTCCGATCGCGTAAAAGGCAGATTTGTCGAAGCTTTTGATAATTTCAAGCGCTTGATTTTTTGGGAGTTGAATCTCAATATCCTGACTAACGCCTATGAATTTATCCCGTTCATTTTGCCTGCAATTGTAGTCGCCCCTGGCATTTTTGCGGGTGATTTAGAAGTTGGGAAAGTTACCGAGGCGCAAGGGGCTTTTATCCGAGTCTTTTTCTCGCTTAATCTAATTGTGGCACGCTTTCAATCCCTTGCTACTTTTGGCGCGGGTGTCGAGCGTTTGTACACCTTTTTGGAGTCTTTGGAAACTCATGATTTAACTTCCCAGGAGTCTGAGGACGCCCCGAAAACGAGTATCAAAACTGAAATTGGCGATCGACTGGCGATCGAAAATATGACCCTCCAAACACCTAACCGCCAACGGACTTTGGTGGAGGATCTATCGGTGAAACTGTCTGCTGGCGAGGGTTTGCTGGTGAGAGGGCCTAGCGGTTGCGGGAAAAGTTCTTTGCTAAGGGCGATCGTTGGATTGTGGGATTCAGGGACTGGTACAATTTTGCGGCCTACCCTGAATGAAATGTTATTTCTGTCCCAGCGGCCTTACATGATTTTAGGAACGTTACGCGATCAAATGCTGTATCCAAATATGGATATATCAGTGGAAGATTCGGAGTTGAGGCAAATTTTGATCCAGGTAAATCTACCGAACTTAGAGGAGAGTTACGGAGGATTTAATACTGAACAAAATTGGGCAGAACTTCTATCTTTGGGAGAACAATAGCGCCTAATTTTCGCGCGTTTGCTGCTAAATAAACCTAGCTATGCAATTTTAGATGAGGCTACTAGCGCCCTCGATTCTAGTAATGAAAAACATTTGTACCAACAGTTACAAGAATCTGGCATGACATTTTTGAGCATTGGACATCGAGAAAGTTTGAGTAATTATCATCAGAATATCTTGGATTTGACCGCCGATCGCACTTGGTCACTAAAATCATCTGAACTTCTACCTGTTTTCATTGCTGATAATTTGGTTGTTGAAGATATCAAAATCTAAACGGAGGACACCGCAATGCCGTGTCCCTATAATTAATCGGGTAGGGACACGGCAGTGCCGTGTCCTCATTCTTGATTGCTTACTCTATTCCTATTGATAGAGATTTAACTTAAAAAATAGAACTTAAATATCTGTCTATTGATTGATTCATTTACTGGTGATTACGAGTGTAGTTAGAGTGAGTATATAAAAAATAAATTTAACAGGATAAAATCAGAAAAAACTTATATCAAATTCCTCCGCATCAAAAACATTCATCTCTCTCCTCTCTTCCTCTGCGCCCTCTGCGCTCTCTGCGGTTAAAAAATCCGATCCAACCAAAATAGATATCACAAAATAACATGACTTTTTCTAGCCAATCATGTAACTTCCCAACTAAAGATATACCAAATTTAAAAGGTCAAAAATGCCAACAGCAACGGATTTTAAAGACTATTACACCATCCTAGGAGTCAGCAAAACAGCAACTCCCGAAGAAATCAAACGAGCTTACCGCAAACTTGCTCGCAAATATCATCCCGATCTAAATCCTGGAGATAAAGAAGCAGAGGCAAAATTCAAAGATCTCAATGAAGCAAATGAGGTGCTTTCCGATTCCGAGAAACGGCCGAAATACGATCGCTTTGGCGAACATTGGAACCATCCTGGTTACAGTGAAGCGCCACCATCTAGAGGAACTAATACCGGGACGGTTGACTTCGATCAATACGGCGATTTTAACTCATTCATTAACGATTTATTAGGTCGATCGCAAAACCGATCGCAAAGTAGAACCAACGCCACCAGCGGCTTCGATGATTATGGTAGCGGATTTCGATCGCAAGCCCCCGCACCGGATAGCGAAGCTGCGATCGCCCTGACATTTTCCGAAGCGTTTCACGGTGTCCAAAAACGCCTGCAATTCGACGATGAAACCATCGAAGTTCGCATTCCCCCAGGCGCAAAACCAGGTAGTCGCATTCGCCTCAAAGGTAAAGGCCGCGCGAGTCCCTTTTCTCAACAGCGTGGCGACTTGTATCTCACCATCGAAATATTACCCCATCCCTTCTTCCGATTTGAGGGGAATGACCTCGTTTGTGACGTACCAATTCGCCCCGATGAAGCGGTTTTAGGGGCCGAAATCAGCGTTCCCACACCCGATGGTAGCGTGACGATGAAGGTGCCTAAAGGAGTGCGATCGGGACAATCCCTCAGACTGCGCGGCAAAGGCTGGACATTGCAAAAAGGGGGACGTGGTGACTTACTCGCCAAACTCTTGATTGTCACGCCAAAAGACTTAAGTGCGATCGAGCAAGAATGCTATGAAAAAATCCAAGCCAATACTAATTTTAACCCCCGCGCCCAGTTAGAGGAGATTAAATTATGAGTTTCAGCCTTTCAACAATCGTGGTTTCACTCGAAGGTGAGCAACTTTACACCTTTGAATATGCTGCATTTGTGACGGAAACTTCGATCGCAATTGTACAAGTTTATGTCGAGTTAGGTGTAATCGAGGCGATCGGCTCAATGCTACATCGCCGCGAAATTGCTCGAATTGCTCAGATTCAGCGGTTGCGTCAAGACTTGGGATTGAACTTAGCTGGCGCTGCAATGGTGCTCGATATGGCATCTGAAATTGCTCGATTGCGGGCACAACTTAAGGCGCATCAGTCTCATCGATCGACAGTTAATTAACAGTATTATACCAATTTTATAGTTCGTTGTATAGAATTCCGATCCCCCCTAACCCCCCTTAAAAAGGGGGGGACAAGATTCTTCTCAAAGCCGAGGGCGGGCACGGGAGTACCATCCTACAAAGAGGGGACAATATTCTTCTCAAAGCCGAGGGCACGCACGGGGGCACCGCCCCTACAAAGAGGGGACAATATTCTTCTCAAAGCCGAGGGCACGCACGGGGGTACCGCCCCTACAAATAGGGGACAATATTCTTCTCAAAGCCGAGGGCGGACACGGGGGTACCGCCCCTACAAATAGGGGACAATATTCTTCTCAAAGTCCCCCTTCTTAAGGGGGATTTAGGGGGATCTCCGGAGGATTAAGAGTGTTAACTGAACCGTATTTATTTGTAATTGCACTTTTAAGTTTTGATGTTTAAACGGCGATTGGTTTACATTTTGGATAAAATCATGACTCAATCCTTGCAAAATCCAGTCGATCGCGATCGCAATATCCCATCTACTTCTGCCCCAAACAATAGCACGATCGCAATTAAAAAACTATACAAATATTATGGTAAAACCATCGCACTTAAGGGCATTGACCTAGATGTAAATCGGGGAGAATTATTTGGGCTAATCGGCCCCGATGGTGCTGGCAAAACTACTGTTTTTAATATTCTCGGTGGGGTGATGGAAGCCACGGCTGGGGAAGCGCAAATCCTCAAATTACCTGCCAGAGATGCCCGCAACTATACGGGGTATCTTACCCAACAATTCTCTCTTTATCCAGACCTCAGTGTTGAGGAAAATATTAATTATAGTGCAGGATTGCGGTTAGTGCCAGAAAATCAGCTAGAAATGCGACGCAGTAAGTATCTGAAATTGATGCAATTGGATAAATTTTGCGATCGCCTTGCCGGCCGTCTTTCTGGTGGTATGAAGCAGAAATTAGCCCTCTGTTGTGCGCTGATTGCTGAGCCCCAAGTCTTATTGTTAGATGAACCAACTACGGGAGTTGATACCATTGCCCGTCGCGAGTTTTGGGATATTTTGGCGGGATTAACGGCCCAGGAAATCACCGTTGTTGTCGCTACTCCCGATTTAGATGAGGCAGAAAGGTGCGATCGCGTGGCTTTGATTTACGATGGGCAGATTCAACAAATTGGTACTCCAGCAGCACTTAAAGCCGCTCTGGGGCTGCAACGGTTGGTGATTCGGACACCGGAGTTAGTCAAAACTGAACAAGCTTTATTGCCCTTAGTCAATCAAGCACAGATTGCTGATGTCGCAACCTATGGCGATCGCATTGAAGTCCTAGTCAAAGATGCCAAACAAGGCGAAATCCTGGTGCGCGATCGATTAACTCACGAGTCAAAAACCAGCGACGACAAGATTGATATTCAGTCGGAAAAACCAACCCTGGAAAACGTATTTACAACCCTACTACGGAAAAAAGGAGGAGTTCCCGAATTTGTGCCATTTCCGCGATCGCAAACCGCAGCTTCAAAACCAAACAGGAAACAAGAAATAACCCAAAATCCTGCCATCGCCATCTGTGCTAGCAATCTCAACCGGATTTTTGGTACTTTTCATGCAGTGGTAAATCTCAACTTAGACCTTCATTATGGCGAAGTTTATGGACTATTAGGTGCAAATGGCGCGGGCAAAACTACCACGATCAAAATGCTGTGCGGACTATTACCAATCAGTTCGGGAAAAATCTCGATCGCTGGAGAAATAGGCAATCTGCGAAGTGCTCAACTGCGACAAAAAATTGGCTACATGAGTCAAAAGTTCACCCTTTATAATGACCTGACAATTCTCGAAAACCTACAGTTTTACAGTGGAGTCTATGGCATTCCCCCTAAACAGCGACAGGAAAAGATTCGCTGGGTACTCTCAATTTGTGGCTTAGAAAAACAAGAACATTTACTAACTAAGCAATTACCTGGTGGATGGAAACAACGAGTTGCTTTTGGGGCATCAGTCATGCACGAACCAGAGATTTTATTTCTCGATGAACCTACCTCCGGCGTTGATGTATTAGCGCGCAAACAATTCTGGCAATTAATTAATGACTTTGCTCGTAATGGCACTGCAATTCTCGTTACTACCCACTATATGAATGAGGCAGAACAATGCAATCGGATGTGTTTTATGGTAGCAGGGCGCAAAGTGGCAGAAGGTTCGGCAAGTGAGATTAAATCAGCACAACCGGGTCAATTATTTGAATTGCGTGTCGGGAAATTGCAAGAAAGTTACGATCGCCTGCGAGAACACCTAGAACCTTGGCGCGTCTCCATTTTTGGCGATCGGCTCCACATCGTCTTAGACGATCCCAAACAAGAATTATCCCAAGTAGAAGCACTTTTAAAACAAGCTAATTTACCACTAATTGAAACCGAACCGATCGCATTTTCCCTAGAAGATGCCTTTATTGGAGAAGTACAACGGGCAGGAGGCGCACCACCATGACCATCCGAAGAATTCGCAATCAAGTTTTCAAAGAATTGCAACAGTTTCAGCGCGATCGCTTAGGCGTTGCGCTAGCATTTATCCTACCAGTAATTGCCTTACTAATTATTGGCTACGCCATTCGTTTAGAAGCAAAAAATATCTCTCTAGTAGTGCGCGATTTAGATCGAACTACCCTCAGTCGCAGCTACATTGAACGACTTTATGCCACTAATTTATTTGTTCCGGCGAAGTGGGAAGGAATGCGGTTTCCGGATGCGATCGATCGCGATACTGCTCAAGTACAAATTACCATTCCTCCTGGTTTTGCCGCAGATGCAGCAGCCGGAAGAACCGGAAAAGTGCAGGTAGTAATTGATGGTAGCGATACCATCAATGCCCGTGTTAGCGATCTAGCTGTCAAAGGAACAACTTTAGCTGTTGTACAAGAGCAATTAGGACAATTATCTCAGACATTGGGAGTTGTGGCTCAAGTACGTTTGTGGTTCAATCCGGGACGGCAGGAATCTCTGTTTATTGTACCTGGCAGTTATGGAGTAATTCTGGCAATCTTCCCGCCGTTATTAATTGCGATCGCCCTTGTACGCGAAAAAGAACAGGGTACAATTCTGCAACTTTATGCTTCTAGTCTCAGCGCCTTTGAACTGCTAATTGGCAAATCCTTAGCCTATATCGCTGTGGGTTTAGGAGAAGCAATTATCTTGTTTGTTGTCGGTTTCGGCTTATTTGGAGTGCGGTTTATTGGCGATCCAACACCATTGATAATTGGTACGCCTGTGTTTATGTTAGCTGGGGTGCAGTTGGGTTTGATTATCGGCATTTTTACCACAACTCAAAGTGCGGCAGTGCAGGCGATCGGCACAATTAAAGTATTAACTGGCTTTCTGTTAGCAGGGTTTCTTTTTCCTCTGAATAGTGTACCATTTCCATTTTCAATTGCATCCTATCTAGTGCCAGTACGGTACTACATAGAACTATGTCGAGATGTTTTTGTGCGGGGTTCCGGTTGGTTTGGTACTTGGGAATTGATTCTCGCTATGCTTATTTTGAGTATGGCGGAATTTGCACTTGCGTGGTGGGGAATGCGTCGAATGCAATTGTCAGATTAATTGGAAATGGGGAATTGGGAATGGGGAATTGGGGATTTTGTAGTACAGGAATTATGCACCCAACCAAAGAAACCGGGTTTTTGACTAAAATACTTCGTTTTCACCCATAGATTCTCTAAAAAACCCGGTTTCTGGGGCCCCTGCGTAAGTCCTATATAACTTGAGAATAAACAATGTTAAATAGTCGTCTCTTTGCTCTGTTAATTAAAGAATCCACCGAACTATTGCGAAATCGGCAACTGGTAATTTTCCTAACCATCGCACCAATTGTTTCTATGGTAATTTTCGGCTATGTCTTAAACTCCAATGTCACCCATCTACGGCTAGGCATTCTAGACCAAAATCAGGTGGCCATCAGTCGGCAATTAGTCGATGCTTTCACGGTAAATCAGGTATTTATTGCCAGTCGCCATACCAACAACCAGCAGGATTTGACTCGACAGATCGAACACGGACAAGTCGATGCTGGCTTGATGATTCCCGCTAGTTTTAGTCGCGATTTGTTGGAAACTGGCAAGTCAGAAGTTGCGGTCATAATTGATGGCATTAATGCCTATAGTTCTGGCATTGCCAAGGGTTATATTGCCCAAATTGCCACTCAATTTAACCTCAATTTAGTAGAACAATATCAACCGCTATCAACAGGATTGAAGGCTCCGGTTCAGTCGGAAATCACTTTCCGCTACAATCCCGGTACTTTGGATAGTTGGTTCTTTGTACCTGGAGTCATTGGTGCGATCGTTACTCTCAGTGCAATTCTCGCCGCCGCCGTGGAAGCAGTGCGAGAAAAAGATCAGGGAACTTTAGAGCAATTACTGATGACACCCGTGGCTTCTACGGCAATTCTGATTTCTAAAATTGTTCCTATTTCTGGTTTACTCACCATAACTTTGCTGATGTGTTTTGCTGCTGCATTTTTGGTGTTTCAACTACCATTGCGAGGTAATTTATTTTTGTTGTTGATTTTCTCGATTCTCTACATTCAAATTGGGGTTGCTATTGGGTTAGCTATTTCGACATTTTCTGAAAACAAATTACAAACGATTCTAATTGGCATCTTTTTAAACATCCCGATTATTTTATTGGGCGGTGCTGTGACGGCGGTGAATAGTATGCCTTTGCTGTTTCGTTGGATTGCGAAAATTAATCCTCTTTATCATTATCTGGTCATTTTGCGGGGGATTCTGCTTAAGGGGACTGGGTTAGAGGTTTGGTGGTTGCACGCGATCGCGATGATTTTGTTTGCCATAGCAACTCTGCTTGTAAGTGCAAATCGTTATCGGAAACAACTTAGTTAGGAAGAAGGAAGAAGGAAGAAGGAAGAAGGAAGAAGGAAGAAGGAAGAAGGAAGAAGGAACTTTTTCTAATCTATACAAGTTACTAATTCTCTGTGCCCGATTCCCAATTATCAATTGCCGATTCCCAATTCCCAATTGCCGATTCCCAATTGCCGATTCCCAATTACCAATTACCAATTACCAATTTTCGATTACCAATTACCAATTACCATGACTAATTTAACTGATTCTTCTAAGCTTTTCAGAGAAGCACAACCGATTGATGCTGTTCAACCACCTGCGGTTAAATCTTCTATAGAATCACCACCAACTGATTCTGTTCAAGCACCTGTGGTTAAATCTTCTACAGAAGCACAATCGACTGATGTTGTTCAACCACCTACGCCTAAATCTTCTACAGAAGCACAATCGACTGATGTTGTTCAACCACCTGCACCTAAATCTTCTATAGAATCACCACCGACTGATGTTGTTCAACCACCTACGCCTAAATCTTCTATAGAATCACCACCGATTGATGTTGTTCAACCACCCGCACCTAAATCTTCCGCAGAACCACCACCGACTGATTCTGTGCCACCACCTGCGCCTAAATCTTCTCACCTTTGGTTGTGGTTGCTAGTAGGAACTATCGCGATCGCAGGTATCGGTGCAGGAATTTGGTATAATTTCTTCCGTCCTAAAAACAATAACCTCATCCCTTTTAGTGGGCGCATCGAAGGCTATGAAACTGATGTCAGTACCAAAGGATCTGGTCGTGTTAAAGAGGTAACAGTTCGAGAAGGTGCAACCGTAAAGAAAGGGCAATTGTTGGTACGGTTAGATGACGAGGAATTGCAGTCAGAACTATTAGCAACTAAGTCAAATGTTGATGCCGCTAAACAACGAGAAGCAACGGCTCTTCTTCAGATTTCGGTATTAAATAGTCAGGTAGCAGATACAAAATTAAATCTCAAACAGTCTGAAGGTGATACGATCGGCAAAATCGCAGAAGCAGAAGCAATGGTGAGCACGGCACAGTCAGCCATCAAGCAGGAGCAGGCACGGGTAGCAGAAGCCAGAGCGTTGCTAAAACAGACAAAAGTCGATCGCGATCGCTTTGTGAATCTAGCCAATCTGGGTGCAGAAACTCGACAGCGCGCCGATTTAGCACAAACCGCATTTGAGACTGCCCAGGCGATGCTGGAAAGTCGTCAGGCTGGTGTAGAAGTGGCCCGTAATGCGATCGCAATTGCTCAAGGAAAATTAACCCAAGCACAAACCACAGCCCTGAATCCCGATCGCCAAACAACGAATATCGGCCGCCTCCAAACCCAGATAAATCAAGCAAAAGTCGCGCTTTTGGGAGCACAGGCAGATGTCAAAACAGCACAAGCAAATCAACAACTGATCCAGAGTCGTTTGAATAATTTAACTGTAAAAAGCCCGATCGCAGGAATCGTCACCACCCGCAGCGTGGAACCTGGAACCGTAGTGTTACCAAGTCGCCCATTGCTGCGAATAGTAGATATGAAACAAGTTTATATGCGGGGGTTTATTCCGGGAGAACAAATCGCTCGAATTCGGGTAGGACAACCTACCAAAGTCTACCTCGATAGCGATCCAAAACACGAACATCCCTTAAATGCAAAGGTGATATCTATTGATTCCAAAGCATCATTTACACCAGAAAATATCTATTTCCAAAAAGACCGCGTGGAGCAAGTATTTGGTGTGAAATTGAGCTTTGATAAACCTGGTGGTTTTGTCAAACCGGGTATGCCTGTAGATGCCGAAATTCAGTTGAAAAAGTAAGATGTAAGTCACATCTTGCACGATTGTCAAGAACAGGCAAGATGCCTGTTCCACAAAAAGTGAATTTTCTTGTGGGGTGGGCTTCTAGCCCGCCCATAAAGAGCTTATTGACATTGCTGTAATATCTCAGATGTAAGAAATTATGAGCGATCGCAAACAACCAGAATCAGCCTTGGATCGAGAGCGTTGCGAAGTCCTGCAACAGTGGGAAGATTGGGTAGAAACGCCGATGCTGGTGCTGAGTTTTGCCTGGTTGGGACTGTTTATCGTCGAGCTAGTTTGGGGACTGAATTCTTTACTAGAGGCGATCGGGACTACTATTTGGATCGCCTTTATCCTGGATTTTGGCATCAAATTTGTGCTAGCTCCTCGCAAACTTTCTTACCTGAAGCACAACTGGTTAATCGCCTTGTCACTATTGATTCCAGCGTTGCGAATCTTTCGGATTTTGCGAGTTATCCAGCCTTTGCGATCGATTCATGCGGTGCGAGGATTCCAGTTAGTTCGTTTGACAATCCGTACCAGTCGGGGAATGCGATTGCTCTCTGCCAGTTTTCAGCGCCGAGGATTTGGCTATGTGGTGGCGTTAACTGCGATCGTCACTTTAATTGGAGCGGCTGGAATGTATGCGTTTGAGCGCAAACTTCCTGATGGTACTGGTGGTATTACTGACTATGCTACGGCGCTGTGGTGGACGGCAATGCTGATGACTACGATCGGCTCTGATTACTTCCCGAAAACGGCGGAAGGGCGGGTGCTATGCTTTTTGCTGGGGTTGTATGCGATCGCAGTATGCGGCTATTTGACGGCAACACTGGCAACATTTTTTGTGAGTCAGGATGCGGAAAATGAGCAAGCAGAAATAGCAAGTGCAAAATCAATTCAAGCTCTGCAAACAGAAATTAGCGCACTACGAACAGAGATTCAAGCCTTAACACGACAAAATTTAGATCGTTGAATTGCTGAGAATGATATAAATTCAACCCTGCTTTCATAAAAAATATTCCTTAAGAACAATACCTTTGCTAATTTTAAAGAGTAGGATAGCTAAGGTAGCATAATGTATGCACAAAAATATAAATTATTGCGATTCTGTCTAAGCTTTCTTCACAGTTTCCTCACCTTTGTTGAATATCATAAAATATAGTCCAGATTCTTTTTATTGATGAGATAAACTTTATGAAATGGCAACAATTAATTCTAGCTTTCCTAGCCACGATTTGCTTGATATTTGCAGGCAATGCCCTGGCGCAGACTGATATCAATATCAACAATACTAACCTGATTCGCTTTGGTGGAAATATCATCGTAGCAGAGAATCAAGTTGTCGAAAATGCCCATGCTTTTGGGGGAAGCGTTACGGTTTCTCCTAATGCCAGAGTTTTGGATACTGCGATGGCGTTTGGCGGGGATGTCATCCTGAAAAAAGGAGCGCGGGTGGAGGGTGATGCTTACTCCTTTGGTGGCAAAATCGTGCAGGAACCAGGTGCGATCGTTAGTGGTGAACGTGCTACATTTAGCGATCGACATGGCATGATGTATGGCTCTAATCGCGGCAGAAGTAGCTTCTTTGGTCAGTATTTCTTCAGTGCCCTTTTTAGAATTTGTTCCGCAGTAGTAGCAGCTATTTTAGGACTGATTATTTTGCATAGCAGCCCACAATTCCTACCGAATTTGGCGGCACAATTGCGTCAAAGTCCCGGTTTGACAGCTTTATGGGGGATTGGGGCGACTGTTTCCTTTGTTTTCGCCACGGTGTTTCTCGCGATTACGCTGATTGGGATTCCCCTGATTCCACTCCTGATTTTGACTGCGGTTGTCACGGCCCTAGTCGGCTCATTAGGCGTAGCGCTTTTTGTCGGTCAACGTGTAGTTGGTAAGGGCGATCGATCTTTGCAGCAGCAGTTTTTGGTCGGTTTGGCAATTCTAACTATTCTGACACTAATTCCATTTTTCGGAGGGTTAGTAGTTTCCCTGATCAATCTGTTCGGATTAGGTGTCATCTTACTGTGGCAATTTGGTAGAGAAAAACCCCAAATAGCTATTTCTTGAGTAGGTGAGTAGAAATTTTCATAATTCAACTTCAGGAGAAATCTATGATATTTGGAAAGTCGATTCAGACCATATTAATCGGACTTGCTATCTGGTTTTGCATCTTAGTTGGAGTTGGGCAAAATTCAGCTATTGCCGCCATTCGCCAACTAGAGGAAGCACCAGGACAGATGGTTTATCAATCGAGGCAAACCCTCATAGATCAGCATGGCAATTACTGGCAAGCGATCGCCTTTAAACGCATCAGCCCAGATAACCAGACGAGTTTCGATCTGCGGTTGGTGGGTTTTCCTGGAGTGACGAAGATCGATCGCACTCAACCTCTAACTCTGACTGATTCCCTAGGAAAAACACTCACAGCTACCGAAGCTTCTAGTGATATTTTCACCGAGGGGGCCGTTCCCGAACCCAACGTCGGACAGTATAACCTCCAGCCATTATTACCGCAGTTGCAGGCGGAGATTCCTCTGAAATTATCATTACCAACTATCGATGGTGAACCTGTTAGCTTGTCAGTCCCACCATCTTTAGTCGAAGAATGGCAGGCTGTTGGCAGTTATAAATCACCATAAAATCTAGGTAAATATTATGTGGATTAAGTGGACTACAATTATTGTTTTTTCAATTTTCCTAAGCTTGGGAATGGCTATCATTTATGCTGGCTATCGATGGCAGTCAGATACCGATCGCCTACGAGCAAAATTAACAAATGGACGGCGAACAATTAAGCCCAAAATCTATGACCAGAAAGAGCTTGAAGGCTTGCCAGCCCCCGTACAGCGATTTTTTCGGACAGTTCTTAAGGACGGACAAGCGATCGCCTCTGCGGTCAAACTCTCTCAGCAAGGACTGTTCAATATGAATGAAATGGAGGATAAGTGGAGTCCGTTTACTGCGACTCAACTTGCGATCGCTCAACGTCCGGGTTTTGATTGGGATGCACGCATCCAGATGGCACCAGGAGTTAATGCCTTTGTTCATGATACCTATCTGTTAGGAGAAGGCAGTTTACACGCATCATTACTCGGTCTTTTTACCGTTGCTGATGTGGGCGGTACTCCTGAAGCTAACCAAGGTGAATTATTGCGGTTCTTTGCTGAGACTCCTTGGTATCCGACTGCACTATTACCGAGTCAAGGTGTGCGCTGGGATGCGATCGACGATACATCTGCGCGCGCTACTTTGACGGATGGCGCAACAACTGTCTCCCTAGTATTTAAGTTTAATGCTGAAGGTGCGATCGCGACTTGTCGGGCTGAAGCTCGTTATCGCGATAAGCTGACTGCGATGCCTTGGTGCGGCCGATTTGGGGAATATTCAGTTCGCAATGGGATGCTGATTCCTTTAGAAGGCGAGGTGGGATGGGAGTATCCAGAAGGCATTCGGCTCTATTTTAAAGGAAGAATTACAGAGATTGACTATGAGTTCGCATCGTGAGCAACTAAATCAATTTATGTAAATTTTACTTTAAACCAATGGAGACAAAACAATGAAAACAAAACGATACTGGTTGCTATCATGTTTAGTAGCTTTGAGCATATTCTCAGGCTGCTATTTCAATATTGGTAATAACGGGGTTAGAGGCTCCGGAATCGTCAAAATCGCATCCCAAGAAGTGGCTGGATTCTCATCGATTTACTTTAAATCTGTGGGCATGGTCAAGGTACAGCAAACGGGAAAAGAATCCCTCACAATTAGCGCTGAGGACAACATCTTGCCCCTCCTAGAGGGTCGTGTAGCCGATCGCACCCTGTATCTCGGCACTGTCAACGATGCCGCCATCAATCCCAGCAAACCCATTGAGTTCGTCGTGGAAGTCAAAAGCCTAGAAGGCTTGCACCTGAACGGTGTCGGCAGTATTGAGGCAAAGGGTATCCAAAGCAAGCGGTTGTCGGTTTCTCTGGATGGAGTGGGTAGCATGGCGATCGCAGGTAGCGCCGATGTACTCGATCTAACCCTTTCCGGGGTCGGAGGCTTCCAGGGCGAGGAGTTCAAGACTAAGCAGGCTACCGTTCGGAACAGTGGCGTGGGGAGCGCTGTGGTTAATGTGAGCGAGCAATTGAACGCATCTGTATCCGGCGTGGGGGCGATCGAGTATGTCGGTTCTCCCCAAGTCCGGGAGTCTGTGGAGGGTTTGGGAAAAATCAAAAAACGGTAGCTTTTCGCAAGTCGCAAATTGATTTGGCTTCAGCATTCTGAACCTTTATCAAAACTATGCCTTAAGAAGAATACTTTCGTCAATTTTAAAGAGTAAGCTAATAACAAAATTACATTTATCCTGTGGCTTATACCAGTTTTTTATGAGGCTGCATAGAATTCCGATCGCCCCTAGTCCCCCTTAGGTCGGGGGGGATAGGAAGCGCTCAAAGTCCCCCTTCTTAAGGGGGATTTAGGGGGATCGAGATATATGCAACGACCCATTAAATTGGTATTAGTAAAAACTATAAGTCTCAAAGAATAGCGAACAAAGGAGCTCCAATGACAACAAAAACAGGGCTGTGGATTGACCATCGGAAGGCTAGTATTCTGACTATTACTGAGAAAGGGGAAGAGACGAAACAGATAGTATCGGAGGCAGAAAAACAGCCTAGGCGATCGGGTGATTCACCGCTTAAGGGTAGCTATGAATCATATCAAGTACCCGCAGATGATAGTCGCCAGAGATATTTTACTGGAGAACTCAATATTTACTACGATGAGGTGATTGCGTTGATTTGTGATGCAGAGTATATTCTGATATTTGGGCCTGGTGAGGCAAAGGATGAACTAAAAAAACGTCTTGAATCAAATAACCTCGGTGGACGTATCGTCGGTATTGAGACAGTTGACAAGATGACGGACAATCAAATCGCGGCCAAGATTCGACAGCACTTTGCCGAGTAGCGTTAGATCGCAAAAATATTCAGCCAAAATTCAATGCGCGATCGACAAAGATTTGTGTAAGTAATTCAATTCAATTCATACCTCTTAAGTAAGTAGACGCTAATAAAACAAAGTATGTTAAGTAATTTGACAATTACTGAGATTGGTTCGTAGTGAGGGCTTTAGCCCTTTTTTACAGGGCTAAAGCCCTCACTACAAACCTTGAATTATTTACACCGACTTACTTACTACATTTAGACCATAAACTCATGGAAACCAGAGAAGATACATTGTTCGATCGCACATTCCGGGACAGCGAAGGCAAAATTGTCATAGCTCAGCCGCCAAATCTACCACTCATCGTCTGGATTGTAGCTAGTTTATTAAAGCTCATTTTTACAACAGGCAAAATTCATTTAGGGTTGGATTTAGTAGCTTTTGGTGTCTTATTTACTTGGGCTTGGGAAGAACTGTTTCAAGGCGTTAACTACTTTCGTCGAGCATTAGGTCTAATTGTGCTTGTCGGTCTGATTGCGTCAAAAATTCAATAAGTAGACAAGCATGAATAAACTCAACATCGTGGAGTACAAGCATAATGATATCTGCGACAACTCATAAAACCAACACATATCATGTCATCTTAATTTGTGGGGCGGCTGCTCTCGGTGGCTTTTTATTTGGTTTTGATACTGCTGTAGTCAATGGCGCAATTATAGCCCTAACAAAAGCGTTTAATGCCGGTAGCTGGTTGACGGGTTTGGCAGTATCTCTGGCTTTGTTAGGCTCTGCGCTGGGAGCCTTCTGTGCTGGACAAATTGCCGATCGTTATGGTCGAGTTAAAGCAATGCTAATTGCCGCAGGATTATTTACGATCGGCGCTCTTGGATCGGGATTTGCCTTCGGCATTTGGGACTTTATCTTTTGGCGATTACTGGGGGGGATTGCAGTTGGTATTGCTAGCGTCATTGCACCAGCTTACATTGCCGAATGCTCCCCCGCTGAGATGCGCGGCAGGCTCGGATCGCTCCAGCAATTGGCGATCGTCCTGGGAATCTTCATTGCGCTATTAAGTGACTATTCTATTGCTGCATTGGCGGGTTCGGCAGAACTACCATTTTTGTTTGGGATAACTGCTTGGCGCTGGATGTTTTTAACCGCAGCTATTCCAGCCGTGATTTATGGCATGGCTGCGTTGGCAATTCCTGAATCTCCGCGCTATTTAATAGCTCAAGGACGAGAACAGGAAGCTGCTATTATTCTGACAAAAATTGTAGATGGTAATGTCTCCTCAAAAATCGCAGACATTCGGCAAACTATTTTGAAAGACCGCAAGCCTAACTTGTCTGACCTTTTTGGAAAAAGTGGCAGACTATTACCAATTGTTTGGATCGGCATAGGTCTATCAGTATTGCAGCAGTTTGTTGGTATCAATGTAATTTTTTACTACAGCAGCGTTTTGTGGCGGGCTGTTGGTTTTTCCGAACAAGATTCTCTCAAACTCACGATAATTACAGGTGCAGTTAACATTATAACGACGTTGATTGCAATTACTTTTATCGATAAGTTTGGTCGCAAACCTTTGCTGCTTGTAGGGTCGATCGGCATGACGGTAACTTTAGGTACATTGACCGTTATTTTCGGGAATGCCGCCTTAGATACCTCTGGCAATCCAACCCTAATTGGTTCTGCTGGCATCATCGCCCTTCTAGCAGCCAACCTGTATGTATTTTGTTTCGGTTTTTCCTGGGGCCCTGTGGTTTGGGTACTTTTGGGCGAAATCTTTAATAACAAAATTCGGACATCAGCACTATCCATCGCCGCAGCAGTACAGTGGATTGCAAATTTTGTCGTCTCTACAACCTTTCCTCCGCTATTAAAATATTTTGGACTGGGTGCGGCCTACGGTGTTTACACAATATCGGCAGCAATCTCAATCTTTTTTGTTGCCTTTTTTATTAAGGAAACCAAAGGAATGGAACTCGAACAAATGTAATCTTTGGCATACCAGAGGACTGATCGTGATTACTACAATTGACAACTTCACCAAACAAATTCTTGACAATTTGGAACCTGCTACGACAATCTTCTTAGCAATGGCGAGGATGGAAGAAACACAAAAACCAACCTTGTCAGCTATTTCTAGCAGACTAGATGCAGAAGTCGCTGCGGGAAGTACAGAGAAGTCAGACAATATTCAACCAAAATTATCGGGGATTAATTGACATGAATAACGAATCTAATGCTTATCTGTTGGGTGGTGGTATCGGCTCTTTGGCAGCCGCAGCCTTTATGATTCGCGACGGCGGATTCCCTGGCAAAAATATTTTTATCCTAGAAGCAAAGCCCATGTTAGGTGGGAGTTTGGATGGAGCCGGGAACCCTGTAAACGGTTATTCGCTGCGGGGAGGACGAATGGTAACAACCGATAATTACGAGTGCACTTGGGATCTTTATAAGTCAATACCTTCCCTGAGTTCACCCGGCAAAACGGTATTTGATGAAACTATGGAGTTCAATGAGCAGCACAAGTCAAATTCTATGGCGCGTCTAGTTGACAGCCGTCGTGGGAAAGTCCCCGTGAGTTCGATGGGCTTTTCTATGCAAAATCGTGAGGAATTGCTGAAACTCACCTTGGCTGATGAAAATGATTTGGGCACTAGCTGTATCACAGATTGGCTTTCTCCTGAATTTTTTGACACTGAATTCTGGTATATGTGGGCGACTACATTTGCATTCCAGCCGTGGCATAGTGCCGTTGAATTCAAGCGTTATTTGCATCGCTTTATGCTCGAATTCTCTCGTATTGAAACCCTCGGTGGGGTGAAGCGAACTATCTACAATCAGTACGATTCATTGGTTCGTCCATTGCAGAATTGGCTCGCAGCTCAAGATGTTAATTTTATCCTAGATTGCAAGGTGACGGATCTTGTTGGTGGAGTCTCTCAGAACGAGAATCACAACATCGAAGAGAGCAAGTTTGTAGTGACAGGCATTCATTATCAACAAAATGGTGAAAGCAAAACGATCGCAGTTAAAGACAGGGATCTGGTTTTTCTACAAAACGGATCTATGACAGATGCCTCAAGTTTGGGATCGATGACAGGTGCACCCAAAAAGCTGACTAAACAGGACTGCGACAGTTGGAATTTGTGGGAAAAATTGGCGGCACAAAGCCCAGATTTTGGGAATCCTGCTGCTTTCAACAGTAGCATTGCAGAGTCTCTCTGGGAGTCTTTTACAGTCACATTGAAAAACCCTGCATTCTTCGATAAAATTGCCAAATTTAGTGGCAATCAAGCGGGCACTGGAGGGCTGATCACGTTTAAAGACTCAAACTGGCTGATGTCGATCGTCCTTGCGTATCAACCCCACTTCATAAATCAGCCTGCTGACGTACAGGTTTTCTGGGGATATGCCCTTTTTCCCGATCGCGTGGGCGATTTCGTTCCCAAGCCGATGAGCGATTGCAATGGTGCAGAAATTCTGCGAGAGCTCTGTGGCCATCTGCGATTTGATTTGGATACCGTGGAATCGGCAAACTGCATTCCTTGCCGGATGCCGTACATTACGAGTATGTTTATGCCTCGTTTACGCACGGATCGACCGTTACCGATTCCTCGTAGCTCGAAGAATCTAGCTTTCATCAGCCAGTTTGTCGAAATTCCTGATGATGTTGTTTTCACGGTTGAGTATTCGGTGCGAGTTGCTCAAATGGCGGTATATCAATTCC
Organism: Microcoleus sp. CAWBG27; assembly: GCF_020883145.1. Classification (NCBI taxonomy): domain Bacteria; kingdom Bacillati; phylum Cyanobacteriota; class Cyanophyceae; order Oscillatoriales; family Microcoleaceae; genus Microcoleus; species Microcoleus sp. CAWBG27. The sequence goes on along the minus strand of NZ_JAHREU010000008.1, from coordinate 101,292 downwards.
TAGGTATCGATCGGCCGATTCCACCAATTTCGCCTCATGACAAGTCACTGCGAGTACAGTTTGAGGCTTTAGTTAAAGCGTTTAAATGAGTTTTGTCTAAGTAGATATAGCGATCGTAAATCATTTGTGAATTTCTTGCTCCCTCCCCTGATTCATGGGGAGGGCTGGGGTGGGGTTAAAAATTTACGATTCATTTAGGATCGCTATAGGGAGATGGGCTTTAGAAATTTTCATAGTTTGGTGGCTGCTGCTGCTTTTGTGCGAACAAGGTTGCTTGCGAAAAATTAAAAATTAGGTATAAAATCATGAATCCACAGTCCACATTTTGGAGCTTGTCCACAGAGCAGGTGCTTCAGCAGACGCACTCTACAGCCGCAGGATTAACCCGTGCTGATGCGTCACAACGCCTGAGCCAGTACGGCGCAAACAGCCTCAAACAAACACACAAATCGAGCGCATTCGTGCTGTTGCTCAATCAGTTCAAGAGTCCGATTATCGTGATTCTGATTTTGGCGGCGCTGCTCTCGATTTTTCTCAAAGATGCCCTAGATGCCATCATGATTTTGACGATCGTTATCATCAGTGGATTGTTAGGATTTTGGCAAGAGCGAGGAGCGTCCAACGCTGTCGAAAAACTATTAGCTTTAGTGCAAGTTAAAGCCACTGTGTTGAGGGATGGTCAATCTCAAGAAATCCCCAATGAGGAAGTAGTGCCGGGGGACATTGTGGTGCTTTGTGCGGGTAAAAATATTCCCGGCGACTGTCTAGTTTTAGAGTCAAAAGATTTATCTGTTAATGAAGCAGCACTGACAGGAGAAACCTATCCGGTTGACAAATTAAATGGTGTATTGCCCGCTGAAACTGGACTAAATCAACGCACCAATTCCCTTTATATGGGAACTAATGTGATTAGTGGAACGGGGAAAGCAGTAGTTGTTCATACTGGCAAAGATACTGAATTTGGCAAGGTATCGGAACGTCTAAAACTAAGACCTCCCGAAACGGATTTTGAACATGGACTGAGCAAATTTGGCTACTTTTTGATGGAAGTAACGCTCGTTTTAGTCGCTCTAATTTTTGCCGCCAATGTCTACCTGCATCGCCCTGTGCTGGAATCCTTTATGTTTTCTCTAGCGCTGGCGGTGGGTTTGACTCCTCAATTGTTGCCAGCTATCGTCAGCGTTAACCTGGCGCGCGGTGCCCAGACAATGGCGAAAAAGCGGGTGATTGTGAAGCGCTTACCTGCGATCGAGAATTTTGGCAGTATGAATGTATTTTGCACCGATAAAACGGGGACGCTGACGGAAGGAGAGGTGAAAATTCATTCTGCGGTTGATGTCGAGGGGAAAGATAGCGATCGCGTTTTACTTTATGCTTATTTGAACGCCGCCTCTGAATCTGGTTACGTGAATCCGATCGACAAAGCGATTCGCGAATACAAAACCTTCGACATTTCGGGTTATCAAAAACTAGATGAAGTCCCCTATGATTTCAACCGCAAACGTCTCAGCATTCTGTTCAAAAAAGACAGTACGCATTTAATTATTACGAAAGGCGCGCTGAAAAATATTTTGGATGTTTGCTCAACCGTTGAAACTGCGGAAGGAAAAACGATCGATATTACAAACGAGCGACAAAAACTCCACCAACAAGCGGAAGATTTGGGTAGTAAAGGATTTAGAGCCTTGGGTGTGGCTTATCGGGATTGCGAGCGCGATTCCTTCAGCAAAGATGATGAAACCAACATGACATTTCTCGGCTACATTGCGCTCTTCGATCCGCCCAAACCTGGCATCGCTGACACCCTCAAAGAGTTGGAAATGTTGGGAATTACTCCGAAGATGATTACTGGAGATAGTAAGGCGGTTGCTATGAGTATTGTTGAGCAGGTAGGACTATCTGAACCAAAGGCTTTAACAGGTTCTGAACTAGAAAAGCTCAGTGATGAAGCCTTGATGCACCGAGTACAAAATACAAATGTTTTTGCCGAGGTAGAACCAAACCAAAAAGAGCGGATTATCATCGCCCTCAAAAAAGCGGGGAATGTGGTTGGATATCTAGGAGATGGCATTAACGATGCTTCTGCGCTTCATGCTGCTGATGTTGGTATTTCGGTAGAAAGTGCTGTGGATGTGGCGAAGGAAGCTGCTGATATTGTGTTGATGGAAAAGGATTTGAATGTCCTGATCGAAGGTGTTAAGGAAGGACGAATTACCTTTGCTAACACTTTAAAATATGTGTTTATGGCAACTAGCGCTAATTTTGGTAATATGTTTAGCATGGCGGGAATTTCTCTATTTCTGCCCTTTTTGCCTCTGTTACCCAGTCAGATTTTGCTGACGAACTTATTAACTGATTTCCCGGAATTGACGATCGCAACCGATCGCGTAGACAAGGAATTAGTCAGCAAACCGCGCCGGATGGATATCAAGTTTATCCGCAACTTCATGATTGTGTTTGGTTTGCTGAGTTCCATCTTTGATTACCTGACGTTTGGGGCGCTGCTGTTGCTGCTACACGCGCAACCACAACAGTTTAGAACCGGCTGGTTTTTGGAGTCTGTCATCTCGGCTTCGATGGTTGTGCTGGTCGTTCGTACTCGCAAATCTATTTTCGACAGTAAACCGGGGAAATACTTGTTGATGGCGACGCTGGCTACCGTAGGAGTGACGATCGTCATTCCCTGGACACCTTTGGGAAGGCTGCTGGGGTTTCAACCGTTGCCGTTGAGTTTTGTGTTGGTGCTGGGTGCGATCGTCCTGTTGTACGTTACGGCGGCTGAGAATGTGAAACGAGTGTTTTATCAACGAGTGAAATTTTAGTCGTTAAGGCGCAAAACTTAGGCATGAAAAATCAATAACTTAATGAATCGTTAGATATAATTAAAAACAGAGATAGCTTACTTATTTGACCAAAACCGAGTTCAAATTGCAACTTTTTCTAGCGAAATGTGGTATATGTTTTTAGACAAAAATTAGGTTTAAATTAGGAAGTGCGATCGCCCATAAGTCAGTAATCACCCAAGAATGGCAAAATACTTTGATTCAATCGCGTAGGGGCGATCGTACTTTCAACAGTTCTGAATACAGAAACTTAGTTGCTTAAAATAATACAATACGCTTGGGTTAAGACAGATTCGCCTAAGCCCCATTCAAAAAAGGCGGGGACAAGAATCCGCTCAAAGTTCCCCTTGTTAAACGGGATTTAGCACCGTGGTTTTATAGTAATCATAGAAATAGGTACGTAGTTGGGCTTCAGCCCTCTTTAGACATATAGATAAAGAGGCTGAAGCCCAACTACGTACCTTTATTAATATGAGAGTTGCGTCTGGGACGCTAACCGACTTTTGAGCGATGCTTTCGGTAGTTTCAGATTTCTTTTCCCAGAATAAAACTACCCTGCTTCAGAAGGGGAATGCGCGGGGAATCTGGACTCGGATAAAAGCGAGATGATTCAATCGTTTCAGACTTAAGTTGAGACCAATACTTACTACCTAGCCCAGTCAGTACCGCGCCATATCGTGAAAAACAAGACGCTAGAAATCAACGCGCCCAGCAGCCACTTAACAGCATTTTTAAATAACCCCATGCGCTGATTTGACTGCACCGTGGCCCTTTGCGCCTGCAAGCGTTCCTTAGCCGGAGTAATTCTCGAAAGAATTTGGCTTTTCAATTCCTGCGGGTTTTGCGTATTCGCTTGCACTCCCAAACGGCTAAGTTCCCCAGCCAAAGTCTTTAAATCTTCAGGAGTACCCTTATTCAGCCGTTCTTCTACTTGCTGCAATTGAGCTAATTGTTGGTCGGCTTGAGTAGTAATTTGCTTGTCATTTTGGTTGTTGACATAGATAGTGCCAAAAATTCCCAAGGGCATCATCAACAGAAAAATCACCGCCAGCAGCAGGCAAACCCAAGACAAAACTTTCAAAAGAATGTTTTCCAAACTTCTGCGGTCATATCCTTCGCCAAAAAATATCAGCGCCATTGCCAATAGAGGAACTGGTACCCGTTCGACTATAGCCCCAATTGTCTGCAATTCCCAGACGCGATTGCCAAAATTTGCTGGCAGAAAAACTGCGATCGTATCTAATAAAGATAGAATTAATAGACCGTAGCCAATCCAACGCAGCCTGTAGATAGAAAAACCTTGCTCGCTTTGTACGTCATTCATAAGACAATCACAGTTGTTGTTAACAAAAAAATCTCTCTCAATCCGCTAAAAACGGATACAAGCTACAGATTGAAGCAGTCGAGTCTCCAAATTTTAGACCCAAGTTAGAGCTCTCAGATTCATCTGCCATTGTAAATCTCAAATCTCAAATCTCAAATCTGAAATTGACTGACTTAAGGTTCCGGAAATCGCGGCTGCCACCACCCATACCAAGAAACCCAAGCATTTTCTAGCAGTTTTTGGGCATTTTCTGGAGTTGTTTTATCCAAAGGCACAGACATCTGAGTCCACAAACATCGCCTGTCTTGAATATTTCCCCTACCCAACAGCCAAAACAAAACCCGGTTTGGCTGCCAATCGCGAGTGTTGCGATTGTATCTAAACTGTTCGGCAGTGACTGTAGCACTGCCGCGAGGATTGATACACGAACTCAAATACAATCGATTTTGCTGTTGCAAAATTCCGTGAAACCCCGCGCCTTGAGTGTTTGCTAATGTTAGTTTACCAGGAGACGACTTCAGAATAGTATGTCCCTTCATCATACTTTCCACATCCCCGATGGTACCTACCACATAGCGCATCTCTATTTCTAGAGCAATGTTACTTTTTTGATATTCATACTTTCTGGCAACCTTGACTTCTGAGGTATCGCTAATTTTCAGCGGCGCGCTGTTTTGTAGTTTCCACTCTGCTAGAGGCACCGTAGAGGGAAATTCAAACTTGGTTGCAGAATTATTGCCTTTCGAGGGATAGAATGTCAATTTGCCTGCGACTAATAAAACTCCTGTAAGAGTAACAGCCAAAAGAGAAATTCTAACTGGTTTCCAATAGGTAATAGCCATTATTAATTTTCTTGCTCCTGATTTTGTGGTTCGTTTTTTAAGATAGCAAACCAGCAGAATAACCCGAAAATTAATACAGCAATCATCGAAAAGACTACCGAACCATTTCCTTCGTGCCAGTATTTAAATGCTTCGGGTTGAGATAATGATACTAGCACTGCCATGAGAGCAACTCGGGCTGCATTAACTACAAATGCAATCACGACTGCAAGGATTGGTACTACAATTTTTTGCGCCACAGTTGTAGGAAACATCAGTAAGAAAACCAGGGCTAGTCCTAGCAATTGTAGAATTGCATTCACCCCCGAACAGCCGTGATATACTTCGACGCTGCCCTTTTCTAGGATGAGAAAAACTCCTTTACGTTGAACTTCAAATCCTATATAGTGCAGGAGAAAATTTGAAAATTTGGCTGTGTATAGGGCTACATTAGCAAATACTCCGATCAATCCGGGAGGAATAGCTGTATAGGCAAGAATTAGCAGTTCCTGCCAATATTGTTTCAGTCCTTTGGTGCCGGAAGCTAGCAACGCCAGACTGATTCCTATCAAGAAAGGCGAAGCCCTGATAAAAAAGTCGTATCCAAATATCGAAGAACTTTTGAGCAAGATAAAAGCAATTAAGGAGGCTCCAAAGAAGCTGGCGAAAATTCCGCTTTCAAAGGTTAAGGATTCGTGCCTTTCCCAAATGAGAAATGCTACAACTCCCCAAAACAGTAACATTGTGCCAAATAGGTCTGTGTCGTTGGTTCTGGAAGTCAGAGTCAGTTGCACGCCAATCAAACCGGAGGCGATGCCTAACAGCCAGTATTTCGGTTCTTGGATGTGTTTGAGCCAGTTGATTTCGGTCATTGCTGCTTTCTGTTTTTACTAAAAACTTTTAAAATGCTTAACTTCGATCGCTCTTTTGAAATTATCAGCTACAAACAGTTGCTTTTATGGGCTATGAATGAAGTTTAACTAAATCTTCACATACATTGACAATTGTCAATGTATGTGATAAATGTAAAAGTCATTGTTGGTCGTTATTTGTTGGTTGTTAAGTATTAGGTGTTAATTACTGGTTTTAATAACTAATAACTAATAACCAATAACTAATAACCAATAACCAATAACCAATAACCAATAACTAATTAGCGTATATCTTGCTGTAGTAAGTTTGATATTCCTCGGAAAGCAGGGGTTCCCACCACTCGCGATGGGCTAAATACCATTCCACGGTCTGCCGCAAACCTTCTTCAACTGTGACTGAGGGAGTCCAACCTAACTCTGTTTTAATTTTGTTGGCATCAATAGCATAACGCCGATCGTGCCCGGCTCTATCTTTGACAAATGAGATCAGTTGTTCGCAAGGACGTGCGGGCAAATCAGCAGCTAATTCGTCCATTAGTTGGCAGAGCATTTTGACTAAATCGAGATTTTTCACCTCGTTGTTGCCGCCGACATTGTAGGTTTCCCCGGGCTGGCCGCGGTTGATAACGGCATCTAAGGCGCGGCAGTGGTCGAGCACGAACAGCCAATCTCGGACGTTTTGACCGTCGCCGTATACTGGTAGCGGTTTGCCCAATAGCATATTGATGCACATTAATGGAATCAGCTTTTCGGGGAAGTGATAGGGGCCGTAATTGTTGGAACAGTTGGTGATGATTGTTGGGAGCCCGTAGGTGTGGAAATAGGCGCGGGCGAGGTGGTCGCTGCCAGCTTTGGAGGCTGAGTAGGGACTGTTGGGGGAGTAGGCGGTTGTTTCGGTAAATGCTGGGTCGTCGGGGCCGAGACTGCCGTAAACTTCGTCGGTAGAAACGTGGAGGAAGCGCATTTGTGATTTGACAGACGAATCATCAATTACTTCCCAATGCTTGCGGAAGGCTTCTAAGAGTGTGAAGGTTCCGACTACGTTGGTTTGAACGAAGGCGCCAGGCCCGATAATCGATCGATCGACGTGAGATTCTGCGGCAAAGTGGGCGACTGTGTTGATGTTTTCTTCTTTCAGCAAGGTATCGACTAGGGCGCGATCGCAAATATCTCCCTGCACAAACCGAAAATTTTCTCCTCCTTCCAAACTTGCCAGGGTTTGTCTGTTGCCGGCGTAGGTTAAAGCGTCGAGCACGACTACTCGATCGCCCGGATAGCTGCTGCACCAGTGATGCACAAAATTCGAGCCGATAAATCCAGCCCCGCCCGTCACCAACAATCGATGAGGATGTCGCTCAATGCCTTGATTCCCGCTGTTTGTCATAAAAATAAAAGTTTTTCCAATAAATAAGCCTTTTCAAAAGTAGCCTTAAAAGTAGTTTTTCATCAAGTGTGGGTCGCCCTGTGATTAAAATTTCTATTGTCTGACTTCAGATTTTCTAATTTGGGCGCGATCGCAATATTGACTCGGTTGACTTTAATTTATAACGGCTTGTTTGTCAAAACGCTTGCTTAACAATGGTTTCAGCTTTTTTACCTGGCAACTTTAAATTTCAAGGGGGATTGAGAGATGTTGGCAGTTGCGATCGATCTGTGATGTGGGCGGCGATCGCTTGTTGATAGATTTGTAAAGAGCTGTTACCATTAATTTTTTAATTATCCTTTACAAAATCCAGAGCAGCATGAAGAAGTTTCAAGTGTTAGCTGGCATTGCTTCTACCGTCGCGATCGCGAGCAGCATCGCCATAGGTGACGCCGCATCTGCTTTCCCCTGTTCCTACAAAAAATCTGGGGCCGCTCAATCTGCTTCTGGGCCAACGATCCTAGGTTCCGACGGCTCGGATCAAATTAATCCGTGGAAATCCAACAAAACAGTAGCTCTCGGTTTCCTAGGTTTGGCTGGGATTTTGGGTGGAGGTGCGGCCTACATGAGCTACCGCGCCGGTCAGCGCGCCTCTGCTGCTTGCGCTGCGATGAGCGATAATTTTGAAGTTTTTGAAGAGTCGCTAGATCCGATCGCAGATACAGGTGTAGCTGAGCCAGCAGATGCGGTTGCAGGCGTTCGCGAACACCCGGAAGCTCCGGGCGGCGAGCTGGATTTGCCCGTAGCGCAAGTTACCGAGACCAGTTCCGAAAGTGCGATCGAACCAGTCGAAAGCGCGATCGTCAAATAATTATATCAAACCAAAGTATTCGCACAGGTAGCCTCCAGTCCCAAGGCTGGAGGTTTTTTGATGGGAAATTATTAATATCAAATCCCGTAGCATCGGAATTATTCATCTCTCTTGTCTCTCTCTCTGTGTTCTCTGCGGCCTCTGCGGTTAAATCATTCCGATGCAACCGGAAGCGATATAATTTGTACGCCGAATCGCGATCGGGCGCAATAACCTGCAACCTGGATCTTTTCATCGTTGGAATCCGGTTGCTGCGTCAGTTATTTGTGGAAGCAACTAACTCAATAGACTTGAATTGCGTAAATCTTTGATGCTAGAAGAAAACCGCAGATGAAAGCTGATTAACGCAGATAATTTCGAGATTGGAAGGCGAATGCTGGCAATTGGAGTATCTTGCCGATACTTGAAGTTTACCTGAGTCAAAGCGAGACTGTAGGCAGGGGCGATCGCTCAAAATGCCCTCGATCTCAATCTGAGGTTAGACGGCAAGAGTTCAAATCGCCTGCTATCGTTGGAAATATAGCCCTACAGATGACAAACTATAGGTTATTATGAATGCTTGGCGCGATCGATTCAATCAATTTACGGGTAAAACTCGATTTGCAGTTTGTCGCATCTTCCTTCAGCTAACAGGCGAAGAAGTTGCACCGCTGTTAGGAATTCTCAACCGCACCGCCAGAGAAGCAATTGATGCCGATGGCGATGTAGCAGTGTTAGGAGAAGGGCTGGTTGAAATTTGCAATCACCTGTTGCAGTATGACAACTACTGGCGAGCAGCCGCTAATGAAGGCGATGTTTTTTGGGATGAAGGCGAAACAGGCGATTATGTGGATGAACTTTTTACTGATTCAGCCGATCGCTATCTCAGCGAGCCTCAATACAGCACATCTGTTTCCGATAAAAATTCCCCCTTGTCTTTACCAGTAACTAGAAATGTGGTGGTAATGTTGACAGTCGCCTATGAAGGTGAAGTTCCGGCTCTAGAAACTGACCTCGCTGAGATCGAGGCCCTGAAAGTCGGTTTAAAAGCACTGATTAATTTACATTACCAAGAAAGGCTGCGAGCGGTGCAAGTTCACTTTTCTCCCGCACAGTTGGGAGACGAACTTACCAACGACCAAGTTTTGGTCAATTTCCCAGAACTCATTCCCCTTTAACAATGAGAAAAATCAAAAAATTGAATTGGCAACCCGCGAACACAATTCGCTATCCTCACAAATAATTGTGACCGACGCGCGCTAAAATAAAAGAGTAAAAATAAACAAGGTTTGTAGTAAGGACTTCAGTCCTCTTCTTAGGAATCAATCAAGAGTTTAGTCTAGTCCAAAGTGCGATCGGGTGTTTGGGAAAGAGATATTCCCGACTGCAATTAATTCGTTCGTAGCAATGACAAAAAACAGTGTTAAACCAAGCGTATTGATGACTAATTACCAATGCCCAATGCCCCATTCCCAATGCCCCATGACTAATTATTATCATGCTGCGAAAACTGACAATTTATTTAATGGCTTTAACATTCTTGTGGACTGCAACTGCGTGCGGTTCTCCTCGCACAGAAACTCCTGTAAATCCGGCACCAAATCCTCCGGCAAATCGGAGTGTGAATACACCGCGTCAGGCACCGAGCAATAACTTGGCTCAAGGTCAATATGCCGTACAACAAGCTACCTACGACGATAGTGACGGCGAATACAATTTGATGTTGCTAAATACTCCCCCCGGCAGTACCCCGGTTTACCGCACTACCGATTTGCAAATGGCTCGCTTGACGGCCGAAGAAATATCGGCAGGGAAGAAAAGTTATCTAAATTTGGATAACAATAAAGCGAGCTTGCATTTGACAGAAGATTTTAAAATTGAGTACGTTCACAACGTGACTGAAACTGTGAATAATCCTCAAACCGGTCAGCCGCAAACAGTGGTAGTGAGACAACAATCAGGCTTCTGGGCACCGTTTGCTGGGGCTTTGGCGGGTCAGGCGATCGGCAGTTTGTTATTTAGCCCGCGATATTATATGCCGCCTCTGTATCAGCCGGGAATTATGACCGGATATGGCGGGTATGGGAATACTTACGGCCAAGCTGTCCAGCAGTATCAAACTCGCTACCAAGCCCCGCCTCCGGCTGTGAGAAACCGTCAAGTTTTAAGGACGACCGGCCGCTTGCGATCGCCCACATCGAACGTGCCAGTAAGACGCCCAGCACAGCCAGGAGCCAATCGATCGACCGGTTCGGGTTACGGCGGCAGCGATTTGAGGCGATCGCCACAGTCGCGTCCAAATCAATACAAGCGACAGCCAAGTTTTGGTAGCGGGAGGAGTTCTCGCCAACCCAGTCGCAATCGTTCTTTCGGAAGTGGCAGAAGGCGCTAAGAATCTATGGTGCGTCGCCCTCAAATATCTGCGCCTGAGTGGGAAGTTTGTCAAATTGACGCACCCTACAACTACCTAGGTCGATCGAGTTATTTAGAGGGTCAAATATACCGCGTTTAAAACTGCTTTAAAGCAGACAATTGATCGAGAATTAGAATTACAGATCGCGCAATAACGGGGGTGGATACTCAGCCATAGAATGCCAAACATCAACATCCCAATCCTCTCCCACACCCTCTAGATATTGCCAGTAAGGAAGTCCACTCACTCTTGTTACTTCAATTGCTCTACCCAGTAGCTTATAAAAACGCAGGAGAATATCTTGTCTACTAGAGGCACTTTGGAATGAGATACCACGAGCGTGCATTGGATTAGGGCATACACCATCCTCACAACAAAATGTAACAAGATATTGATCTAGTGCAAAAATTACATTAGTCCACAGGTGTGGTTCATAGGAACTAATATAATTGAGCATTTCAGGTTTTATTGAATTTAGCGAAAGCGATTTACCTGTAACAAAAACAAATGTGAAGATTTGGTGTAAATAATTTTCTCTATTGTCGATCCATTCATCGTATTTCTTATCAATAGCACTGCCTTTTGCAGAGCGATCTAAATCTTTGGCAGAGTGTAGATTGAGCAATGCTTCATTTAGTGCTGATACTGATGTGATGGAGGAGCGAACTTGTCCAACTGCTACAACACATTCACAAGGATAAATACGTTTACCACCTGCTGTTTCAAAACGTGGACAAATAAGGGAATCGGCAACAATTATATCTAGCTGCTTACTCAAGTTGCCTGCTGAATCAAAAATAAATCCTGTTGAAACCTCAAAACGCTTGGGCAAGTGTAACCGAAGAAAACTGCGTAAAACCTCTTCCCTTTCAGTCCCTAATTCCCCTGGATGAGATATTAACTGTTCCTTGAGATCTCTGCTCATGCGATCCCCAGCTAGTGATAGCAATTTTGCAAGGTTTAATTTCTTCATATGAAACTGGATTCTTAACTGTTCTGAGTATACCATGAATCCTTATAATCTTTGAGTTTGCGATCTGCATACTCCTCTAAAATCTTTACATACTCGAAATACTGATGTAGTTCCTTTGCAATAAATGATAAATCAGTGTTAGTTATTGGGAATGTCATACCACTCAAATCGTTAATTATCCAAAAAAGATTACAATCTTGAATGTTAACGACTAATCCCAAGTATTCAGAATCCAAAAACTGCATTTTTAGGTAAATTTTTGAGATGCTTTCCTCAGTTCGTCTTCTGGAACAGTTCAAATATTGAATCCAAGTAGCATAGTTTCCTAAATGTGGAATAATTAGAGGTGCTTGACCATGTGGATCGATAGAACGACACATTTCTTCTACTTCAGATAAGGTAGGATACTTTTCTTCTAATTGGCAGCTAGTTTGTTGTTTAAAGTGTTCAATTACACTCTTTGCATCGCCAATAACTCGATAGGTTTTCTTGGCTATATATGGATACAGATTCTCTTTGTCTTTTTGACTTTTTATATGAACAACAAGGAAAAAGAATATGTAGCTTGATATATAAGACAAGCACAGTCTATCAACGATTGCTCCGAGTTTAGCTCCGCCTTGAAACAGTTCAGGAACATTTGAGAAAATAAAATCGATCGCAATAACAGTAGTGAGGCAAGCTCCAAGGAGAAAATTAATTTCAGTTCTGACGGATGTGAAGTATTGAATCCAACGTTTCCCACTCATCGATCTATCCTCATAAAACGTATAAAACAGTATAAAGCCTCCCAATCGGCGATCGCTATCCTCTAATTAATAAAGCATCTGTCCTTTCACCACCGGATAGCTGACATGACCCAAAGCCTCAACCCCACAACATTACCACCCGCCTTTCCCGATCGCACCCAACTACCTGACTCCGACGGCAATTGTGCGAAAAACTTCCAAGAACATCCCCAGAGTATCCTACTCACCGACTCCCTGGAAACTACACTGCAAACCCTCCACCCCGACGGACAATATGCGATCGGGCAAGATAGCGGTATTTACTGGCGCGAAACTGACCCTCCAGAAAAGGGAGCCGAAACGGCTTGCGCTTTCGCAAACCGTCGCTGGATTTTCCTTATTTTCGAGGTACTGTGCGATTGCGCTACCAAGACGATCGCAATGGAGCTACGACTCGTTACGTGCATTTGTGGCAGCGCGTCGGTCAAGTTGTGGAACCGATGGTAAAGTTGAAGTTAGCAGCGGGTGAAAGGCGATCGATCCAAATTAATTTTATCTATCCTCCCGATGCTACGCCGCCGCAGGTGTTGACGGTGAAAACTTTGGAATAGTTGATGGGAGCGATCTCTGCCTCCGGCAGACTCAAAAAATATGTGATTTAATTGCTTCATTGATATGTAGGTGACAAGTATGTCTTCTTCACAACCCCCGTCAGGGAAAAGAAAACCTTTAGGATTTGATGAATTAATTGCGATCTTGGTTGCTTTCGGCACGATGGGAGCAATTTTCTTTTGGGTAACAGGCAGAAATCCCGATCGATTGAATGCCAGAAGTTGGCAATTTCCAGCCGTTTTTTCTCAACCTGCTGCTGAGCCTGGGAACTCTACAATATTAACACCACCGGCGGCGAGTCCCGAAGTGCGATCGCCCGCTAGAACGATCCTTCCCTCGCAACCTGATGTCGTCCCTGTGGCACCTATAGGGCCACTTTTTCCAGTAGTTCCTCCTATGGGGACGGTTGTTGTTCCCGAAACGCCAAGTGAGCGCGAGGCTGTCCCTCCAGTCATTACCAAACCGAAAGCGGCTAAACCAAAAGCCGGGCCCGTTAAATTCTCCGATGTTCCTGACAAATATTGGGCGCGTCCATTCATTGTAGCTTTAGCCGATCGGCAATTTTTTGCTGATTTCACGGACAACAAGTTTCGGCCAGACGAACCGATTACGCGATCGGAACTAGCGCGCTTAATTCAGGGAATGTCGGACAAAGAACCGCGCCGCAAACCGATTAATTTTAAAGACGTGAAGAATAACAGTCCGATCGCTGGGGCGATCGACCACAGCGTCAAAACTGGATATCTTAAAGGATACCCAGACAATGCCTTCCGTCCCGATAAAGAAGTCCCGCGCGTGGAAGTCATCGCAGCTTTAGCTAGCGGTTTAAACCTGAAACCGTCAGCGAAAGCCAGTAGAACATTACAAGTTTATACAGACAGGAAAAAAGTGCCGAAATGGGCAGTCAACAAAGTAGCAGCAGCCACGGAAGCTGGCATTGTTGTCAATCATCCGAAACCCACTCTTTTGCAGCCTAATAAAATAGCAACTCGCGCGGAAGTAGCAGCTATGATTTACGAAGCGATGGCGAAACAAGGTAAGGTTCCTGTTAAGCCTTCTGACTATGTTCTTAAGCCTGTAAAGCCATCCAAATAATAAGATTTTTGGGGTGCAGTCGAACCCACGCCCCAAAATCAGATTTAATCGTTATTGTTTGTAGTAAGGACTTCAGTCCTTTTTTTTGTATTTCCTGAGGACTGAAGTCCTCACTACGAACCTAGTTTATAGGGGAGCATCTCAGTTTTGTATTTATAGTGCGAGCACCTCAAGAGCTCGCGTATTGTACAATACGCGAGCTCTTGAGGTGCTCGCACTCAAAGAAAAAATGCTTTTTACAAAAATGAGATGCTCCCGGTTTGTAGTAGGGAATGCAAGTCCTTTTTTCAGATTTTCTGCGGACTGAAGTCCTCACTACGAACCTGGTTTGTCGTAGGGAATGCAAGTCCTTTTTCCAGATTTTCTGCGGACTGAAGTCCTCACTACGAACCTGGTTTGTCGTAAGGACTTTAGTCCTTTTTCCAGATTTTCTGCGGACTGAAGTCCTCACTACGAACCTGGTAGATTAATCTTGAAACACCATAATGCTGCCAGAATAACAAGCCACCCAAACCTGATTAGTTTCCGGATCGTAAGTAATCCCGATCGGACTTGAATTAACATTAACTGTTTGCAGCACTTTAAGGTCGCTAGTCCTCACCTTGCTAACAGTATTCGATGAATAGTTAACTACATAAATCAGTTTGCCGTCACCAGAAATTGTCATGCTGCGAGGTGCATTTCCAGTCGAAACCTTATCTATCACTTCACCAGTTGCCAGATCGATCTTTGCCACATTCCCTTCACCGTTCAAAGTGGCATACATATACTTGCCATTGGGATCTATCGTCAAATGACGCGGCGCATTACCAATATTTTTCAACCATTCTACCGAAAAGTCTAGGAGATTGACTTTTGCAATATCCGAAGAACCCATGACGGCAATATAGGCATTTCTTGAATCGGGAGTAACCACAATACCCCGAGGATATGCACCCAGTTTTACCCGCTCGACTTCGCGGTTTTTATTGATATCAACTACGCTCAAATCCCAAGTACACCAATTGCTCGCGAGTACGAAGCGATTGTCAGGTGAAACAGCATTAAATTTCGGAACCGCACCTACAGGAATTATCTTTTCTATTTTCAACGTTTGGGTGTTGATGCGGTACAGGAAACTTTGGTCGTGTTTGGCTGATGGAGAACACCTGTCGCTCCCGGGATTGTCAAACCCAGAACCGTACATTTGATAGTTCGATACATAGCCATATTTACCATCTGTTGAAAAGGCAGCTTCTACGGGAGAACCTTTGTAATTGCCTTTGAATTTAGAAAAGCCAAATTTTGACAAGTTTACTGTATCGGAAATAGTCTTGACTAATTTAAATTTCCTATTGTAAACTGTTATGCTGTGGCTGTACATCATGTTTTGAGCAAAAAATAAACCCGATCCCGAATAAACTATTGATTTCGGCGATATTTTGCCGTAAATAGTTTTTTTCAAAGTCATTTTTCCTTCGGTGTTTGCAAGCCTTTTGCCGGGTAATTCATTTTCTTTTTTGTCGGAACTTGGCGCAGCAGTTTCTGTTTTAAATGGTGGTAAAAATGGTTCTTGAAAAAGAGGTTGTTCTGGTTGATTTTTAGTTGTATCTTGGAGTTGGTTGCTGTTTTCTGTGGCGGTAGGAGATGGCGAAGGTCGATCGACCTTTGATGCTGTTTTTTCCGCAGGTTCCTTGTCAGCGCTGGCGGCTGGCGACTTGCCTTTGATCGCTGACAAGGTTTGAGGGCCGACTATTCCGTCAACTTTCAGGTTGTTGTCTGCTTGGAACTTTTTCACCGCAGCCTGGGTTACGGAACCGAAAAATCCTGTAGCCCTACCGCCAAAATGTCCTGAGGCTTGCAGAGTTTTCTGTACTTCGACAACTTCCGGGCCTGAATCGCCTTTTGTGATTGTGATGGTGAGGGCGGGATAGACTAAATTTAAAATTGCCAGAGAGGTTGTAAAGAAGAGTAAAGGAGTTGCAGCTAAATTTAGGTGCGTTTTCGAGTTGGGCGATCGAGTTTGAGCTGGGGGCGTTTCCCAAGTTTCAGCTAAATGCAGGTAAGCCAATCCGTCCATAGTTTTTACGGGTATTTTTGATGCTATGATACACCAGCTAATACCATTTGAGATGTTAGATTTGAGATTTTGGATTTGAGATTTGGCAACCACTGATGATATAACGGTTTGGCTCGGGTCTAGTGTTGCAGGATTTTTGTTAACCGGCATAACACATTGATTAAAACAAAAATTTAATTATAATTGCACCGAGAGTGCAATCTCCCAGCAGTTTTTAATGGTGCCAGCAAGTAGGAGCGATCGACAATGTTGAGTGAGGAACAAACGGCCGCAGGATCGACAACCCAAAAATCCCGCCAGACGGTGCTGTGGGACGGTGACGGCGGACTTTGCCAGCGGGCTTGGGTAGAAATAGATTTAGCAGCTTTAACTCACAATGTAAAACAGCTTAAGGATCTATTGTCTCCCAACACAGAACTGATGGCAGTTGTGAAAGCGGATGCTTACGGGCACGGTGCGATCGCAGTCAGTAAAACCGCATTGCAAGCAGGTGCTAGTTGGCTGGGAGTCGCGACAATTCCCGAAGGCATAGAGTTGCGGGAAGCTGGGATAGAAGCACCGATTTTGCTGTTGGGGGCAACCAATACACCAGCACAGGTAAAGGCGATCGCCCAATGGCACTTGCAACCCACTATTTGTACTGCCAAACAAGCCCTAATTTTTTCGGAAGTTCTCGTCAGTCTCAACCAATCTTTGCCCGTTCACGCTAAGTTAGATACGGGGATGTCTCGCTTGGGTACTTCTTGGCAAGAGGCAACAGAATTTGTGCAATTAGTCAATGGTTTGCCAAATTTAAAATTAGCCAGCATTTACTCTCACTTGGCGACAGCCGACAGTCCCGATCCCGCCGTGATGAGAGAGCAACAGCAACGGTTCAAAAAGGCGATCGCCCAAATCCAAGCAGCAGGAATTAACCCCTGTCGCCTGCACTTGGCAAACTCTGCTGCCGCCCTCACAGACCCCGATTTGCACTACGATTTAGTACGAGCGGGTTTGGCTACCTACGGTCTTTATCCTGCTCCTCACTTGCAGGCGATCGCTTCTTTGCAGCCCGCAATGCAGGTCAAAGCCCGAGTAACGCAGGTGAAAACAATTGCAGCAGGCACCGGCGTCAGTTATGGCTATAAATTTATTGCTGGGCGCGAGACACAGATTGCCGTAGTTGGTATTGGTTATGCAGACGGGATTCCGCGCAATCTTTCTACTAAAATGCAGGTTTTAGTTAGGGGTAAATTTGTGCCGCAAGTCGGGGCCGTGACGATGGATCAATTAATGCTGGATGTGACTGATATTCCCGATTTAGAAGTCGGTGAAGTGGTGACGTTGTTGGGGAATGATGGAGAAAATAAAATTACTGCTGACGATTGGGCAGAAATCTTAGGGACTATTTCCTGGGAAATTTTGTGCGGTTTTAAACACCGATTGCCCCGCGTTACAGTAAACTGTTAACTGTTTTTAGATGACTTTATAGCGGTTATCAGAAAGATGAGGTATGTTGTTGGGCTTCAGCCCTCTTAGTTTATACAGTTATGAAGACATTTTTACCGCCAGTTCAAACCTTCACCGCCCAGCTAGATGCAGAGAGAATACAGGCGATGCAAGTAGCTCAAGAATTCTCTAGAAAATTCGTAGAATTGGGTTTTCAAATTGTACCTCAAGTGCTGTGGGCGATCGGCATTTTGTTAATTACGCGATTTGCGATCGGGTTGGCGGGTAACGTGACTCGTCGAGCTCTGGGCCGCACCGAGCCCACGCTGCGGAAATTCTTAGTTCAAGCTGCCGAAATTGCGATTTTGGTTG
Source organism: Microcoleus sp. CAWBG27 (assembly GCF_020883145.1). NCBI lineage: Bacteria > Bacillati > Cyanobacteriota > Cyanophyceae > Oscillatoriales > Microcoleaceae > Microcoleus > Microcoleus sp. CAWBG27. The sequence continues at coordinate 83,539 of NZ_JAHREU010000008.1, read as the reverse complement.
TCGGCGCAGTCGCGGCTTTGAGTCAGTTGGGAATTCAAACTACTAGCGTGGTGGCGGTAGTCGGCGCGGCGGGTTTGGCGATTGGTTTGGCGTGGCAAAATACTCTATCGCACTTTGCTGCTGGGGTTATGTTGATTAGCTTGCGGCCCTTTGAAGTCGGAGATACGATCGAAGCTACGGATGTCAAGGGAGTTGTCGATAGCATCGGGATTTTTTCAACAACCGTCGTGACGGACGATCGCGTAAAAATTATTGTTCCGAATAATAATTTATTTAACGGTACACTGAAAAATACCACAGCGATGGGTACGAGGCGAGTAGACTTAAAAATTGATATTGGCGATCGGCAGATCCGTCCGATGATGGCTGAGTTATTAGAAATTGCCCACTCTCACCCGCTGGTGTTGGAAAATCCGCCCCCAACTTGTTTGGTAATCGAGATCTCTCCTGATACAACTATTCTATCTCTGCGACCCTGGTGCGCGTCGGTGGCCTACGAACAAGTGCGATCGCAAATTCAAGAACACGTCAAAGAAGCCATGAATGCCCACAAAAATCAACAACAATAAATAACACTTTTCAAACAAACGCAGTACAAAAAACAATTTTAGTATGGTACTGCTCCATGCTGGCACTTCCAGGTTTCTGATATGTACCCGATTAAACTGGTATCTTCTCTATAAATCCCAAATCCCAAATCCCAAATCCCAAATCTAAAATGAGTAATTGGTCTCCCCAACAAATTTTGCAAGAACCCGGTGTCAGGATGTCCGCCACCGAGAAAGAAACAATTATCAAAAAATTTCCGCCTCCCGACGAACAAAATCAAATCTATGCCGACGCCATTTTTGAAGGCGGTGGCGTGCGCGGACTTGCATTTTTAGGCGCACTCAGATGCTGCCACGATTTGGGCATCCGCTGGCGAAAATTGGCCGGTACTTCTGCGGGTGCAATTACTGCCGCAGTATTGGCAACAGACTTGTCAATGGACGACTTGGAGGAGTTGTTAGGACAGCTTGATTACAGCCTATTTTTAACTCAAAAAAACAGTCCTCTAATTTTAAACGGCGACCCCGCCGACGACTTGCAATCTCCAGCTTGGACGCTACTTTTCCTCACAATTAGCCGCCAGATGGGAGAATATTCAGCACAACCTTTCCGGCAGTGGTTGGAAGCAACACTTAGCAAAGGTCACTTGCACACTTTTGCTGATGTCAAAAAACAGCTAAAAGAGCGGGAATTAAAAGTAGTAATCTCAAACCTAAGTCGCGGTGAAATGTTGGTACTGCCCGACGACTTGCGGCGTCAAGACTCTGCCGATTCCGATGCCTTGTACCAACAGTTGCGCCTCCAAAATCCCGAAGATTTTAGCGTAGCTGAAGCAGTGCGATTGTCGATGAGCATTCCGCTATTTTTTGAGCCAGGAAAACTGGGTGACGACTTAATTGTCGATGGCGGAATTCTGAGCAATTTCCCGCTATGGATTTATGACAAACAATCTGTCGGTTCAACTCCCGTTATGCCCCGCTGGTTTACCTTTGGGTTTCGATTGGTCGATACTGGCATTGAGAGTCAAGTTAAAATTAACACTCCGCTGTCAATGCTGGCGGCGATGTTCCGAACGATGATGAAAGCAAGAGACCGCTATCACCAGCGGGAAATGGATAAAGGCAGGGTAATTAATATAGATGTGAGTGAAGCTGGCGTGACGACGACGGATTTTCAACTTGATGGCGATCGCAAGGCTAAGCTATATCGATTGGGGTATTTGTCTACTAAGAGGTTCTTTTTGAGTTCCAATTTTAGCTGGGAAAAGCACTTGAAGGCCAGGGGCTTTGGGGAATAGGCGATCGGGAGAGGAGATTGGGAGAGGGGGAGAGGGGGAGATTGGGTGCATCTGGCGCAAGGCAAATATATCCGTAGGGGCGAAGCATGACCGCAATCAATATGGGATTATAACTAATAACTTATATGCGGTCATGCTTCGTCCTCTTCAAAAACCAGATGCACCCGGGAGATTGGGAGAATTTTTCCTTTTTCGATCAAACGTATACAGCGAGAGTGATTCAGGAATTTTTGGTTTAGGGGTTGGCAAGACGAGGATGTGTGTGCTATTATTAGTTACCGTCATCTTGGAGAGGTGGCTGAGTGGTCGAAAGCGGCAGATTGCTAATCTGTTAAGGGTGTTAACATCCTTCGAGGGTTCAAATCCCTCCCTCTCCGTTCTAAAAGCTCGTTCCCTAGGAACGACTCAACGTAAAAAAGGTACGTAGTTGCGCTTCAGCGCTCCGGCATTGCTAATTTGCGGTATAAAGCAGAGAAAAAAAGGTACGTAGTTGCGCTTCAGCGCTCCGGGATTGCGAATTTAAGGTATAAATGAATCAAAAGGAATCAAGGTGAAAAAATAAAACAAACCAGTGAGTCAATATAGCTGAATTTTCAAGTTATCCATTTTCCTACCCTGATTAAGTAATGCCCAGCGCTCTTTATAAGATTAGGAAAGAGCGCTCAAGCGCAACTACGTACCTTGCCCCAAGCGCGAGCTGACCTTAAACCAACGAAAACAAAATTACCATTTCCCTATCCGAATAGATACTGTATTTGAATTAATTTAGCAGCAATCATCAGCTACCAAATCTAATCAAGTGCCTTCATTGCTTCCACAAACTGCCGCGAGATAAAAGGCAAAATCTCTTCATTTTTGCTATTCTCTTTCCCCTCGGTAAAGACAACTAACAAATACGGCCGCAAACCAAGTATTTCAATATAAGCAGCATCATGACGAACTTGACTTGTCAACCCCGCTTTTGACCACAATTTTGTATTTTCTGGTAATCCGCCACCTAAAAAACCTGTAACTTGATTTTCGGGATCTGCTTCTAATGCTGCTGGTTCTAAACTGCGTTTCATTAAACCCATCATGTCTTGCGATGCTTGTGCAGAAACAGCTACGCCACCGATGATAGTATGCAGCAAACGCGCCGCTGCATTTGTAGTCAGCATATTCCTATTTTCCATTAATTCTCCCACAAATGCTCGCTCGCGACCGTAGGGGCCGTCGCACCAGGTTTTTTGATTGGCGTTAATGTTTTGTAATTCCGGCCAATCTAATGATTGAAAGTAACGGTTGATGAGGTTTCGCTGCTGTTTCCAAGTTTCAAAGGGGCCTGGTGATAATTCGGGGCCGCTGGTGGTGCCCGTGAGGGCGTCTACTACTAAGCTGGTGGCGTCGTTGCTGGAGTCAACTATCATATCTCGGACGGCGCGTTCTAATTCTGGCGATGTTTGAATCATGCCTTTTTGTGTCCATTCCCAGATGGCAACAAGGTAGAATAGTTTGACGATGCTGGCGGGATAAATTCGTTCGGAAGCCCTGGCGCTAAAACCTCGCGGTTGATATTTCCAAAATTCTTGTGGACTTAGGGCGCCACCTGTGTTGACTCGCACTGGCGGATCGTAGACGATCCAGGTTACTGCTGTACGATCGCCCTTCAATCCTGTAAATTCTGCCTGGACTGCATCTATAATGCTACTGCCGAGGGTTTCTAATTGTTCGTCTTTGTGGAAAAATGTCATGGTTAATGGTTGACTGCTGACGATTAACGGCGGTTGGCGGTTGGCTAATGGCAATAAATCGTTAAGTGCGAACAATTAATAGCAAATAATTAGCAATTAGCAATTAGCAATGGTCAATTATCAATTATCTGATGGTGTGGAGTATCGAGCGCGATCGCACATAAATATTTACGATTCCCCAAAGTGCGATCGTTTGGCCACTCAAGCAGCCTTGGGGCGACATTTGCTCCTTTTTGACCCCCCCCAGCCCCCCCTTGTTAAGGGTGGGAGAGATGGCATAGATTCCCTTGTGCAGGGGGATACAACGGCTGTGATGGTGCGGCTGTGCGAAGACGATTATCCGGGATGGCTGGATCTTCGAGATATTGAGTTGCTCGAAGTCACAGAAACAGTGTATCATCCTCTGGTGCTTTCTGAGGCTCAAATTAGGGATAAATTGTCGATCGCAATTACCTTTACTCGCGAGGCGATGCAGCAATCCAATTATTACCTTTGGGGCGGTACAGTCGGGCCAAATTATGATTGTTCGGGATTGATGCAAGCTGCTTTTGTGGCTGCGGGTATCTGGTTGCCGAGGGATGCTTACCAGCAAGAAGCTTTTACTACATCTATTAGTGTTAGCGATTTAGAACCGGGAGATTTAGTATTTTTTGGTACGCCGGAAAAAGCAACTCATGTAGGATTGTACCTTGGAGATAATTGCTACATTCACAGTTCTGGAAAAGTACAAGGTCGCGACGGTATTGGTATCAATGTTTTGTCGGATGATGGGGATGCAGTCAGTCGAGCTTATTACCAGCAATTGCGCGGATATGGTAAAGTTGTGGCAAGTTATCAACCTAGTGGACAGTTGACAGTGGACAGTTGACAGTGGACAGTTGACAGTTGACAGTTGTAGGGGCGGTGTCCCCGTACCCGCCCTATTTTAGTTAACAGTTAACAGTTGACCAATGACCGTTGACTAATAACTAATAACTAAAAACTAATAACTAAAAACTAATAACTAATAACTAATGACCAATGACCAATGACTAATGACCAATGATTAATGACCAATGATGTTATCTAACAAAGCAATGGACGCTGCATTATTTTTGGAAAAATTGGCCGAACAGCAGGCTGCAACTGAGGTGGCGATCGACGTTTCGGTCGTGGTGCCAGTGTATAATGAGGTGGAAAGTTTGCCTCATCTGATTGAGGCGATCGCCTCTGCGATTCAACCCTCTGGACTCAGCTATCAAATTATCTGTGTAGATGACGGTTCTAAAGACGGTTCTGCTGACCTTCTCAAGCAGCTAGCCGGTAGTCGCGATGACCTTTGTGCTGTGCTTTTGCGCCGCAATTACGGGCAAACTGCTGCCATGTCGGCAGGTTTCGATCGCTCGACAGGCCGTGCTATTGTTACCCTAGACGGCGATTTGCAAAATGACCCTGCTGATATTCCGGTGTTGCTGGAAAAGTTAAATGAAGGCTACGATTTAGTTAGCGGTTGGCGCAAAAATCGGCAGGACAATACTATTAGCCGCCTGATTCCTTCTAAAATTGCTAACTGGTTAATTGGTCGCGTTACGGGCGTAACTTTGCACGACTACGGCTGTTCTTTGAAAGCTTATAAATCTGAGTTAGTTGCAGACTTAAATCTTTACGGGGAGTTGCACAGATTTTTGCCTGCTTTGGCATTTATTGAAGGGGCGAGAATTGCAGAGATTCCGGTGCGACATCACGCGCGCCGTTTCGGTCAAAGCAAGTATGGCATTTGGCGGACTTTTCGGGTATTGATGGATTTGTTGACTATTTCTTTTATGAAGAAGTTCCTAACTCGACCGATGCACGTTTTTGGACTTTTGGGCATGAGTTCGATGGCTTTGGGAACGGTTTTAGGGATTTATTTGACAGTCCTCAAATTGGGTTTCGGTCAAATTATTGGCAATCGTCCTTTGCTGATTTTGGCTGTGGTGTTGTTGTTGACGGGCGTGCAGTTATTTTGTTTTGGTTTGTTGGCGGAAGTCATGATGCGGACTTATCACGAGTCTCAGGGAAAACCGATTTATCGGGTGCGTGAGGTGTTTGGTTCTAAATAAAAGATTGGTGTCGATTATACTCGGCGATTGAAATCGCTACTACACAAACAAAGTCCGCCTGCGCGGACTGAAGAAATCGGAAATTTTAAAACCCCTTTTCTGACTATATTCGGCGATTGAAATTGGTGTCGATTATACTCGGCGATTGAAATCGCTACTACACAAACAAAGTCCGCCTGCGCGGACTGAAGAAATCGGAAATTTTAAAACCCCTTTTCTGACTATACTCGGCGATTGAAATTGGTGTCGATTATACTCGGCGATTGAAATCGCTACTACACAAACAAAGTCCGCCTGCGCGGACTGAAGAAATCGGAAATTTTAAAACCCCTTTTCTGACTATACTCGGCGATT
>NZ_JAHREU010000008.1:0-77428 GCF_020883145.1 Microcoleus sp. CAWBG27 | reverse complement strand
GAAATCGCTACTACACAAACAAAGTCCGCCTGCGCGGACTGAAGAAATCGGAAAGTTTTAATACCAAACCTGGGTTAAAAATCCCCTTAATCTCTTAGTCCGCGGAGGCGGAATTCGTTTATGTAGACACGGTTTCAACCGCCGAATACTCTTTCTAACTCATGACTTTTTGAGCTTGGCGGAGAGATTGAATAGTTGCGATCGCGTGTTGAGACACTGCATCTATTTCAGCAGCAGTATTGAACCTACCAATCCCGAACCGAATTGAAGCATAAGCTAACTTGTCCGATCGCCCGATCGCTGCTAAAACATGAGAAGGAGATATTTTCGCCGAAGTACAAGCAGAACCAGAAGAAACTGCCGCCGCCGGTTGCAAACCCAACAGCAGCGCTTGACCGTCAACGCCCCCTACACTAATATTAAGATTCCCCGGCAATCTCTTCGTCGCGTGACCGTTGATATAAACATCGCCCAATTCATTCAAATTTTCCCACAAACGCTGGCGCAAATTCACAACTCGTGCTGTTTCCGCCTCCATTTCAGCAATCGCCAATTCCACAGCTTTAGCAAATCCTACTATTTGCGGTGGGTAGAGAGTACCCGATCGCATTCCCCGTTCGTGGCCTCCTCCGTGCATTTGTAGGGCTAGCTGCACTCTCGGCTTGTTGCGGCGGACGTAGAGGGCGCCAATGCCTTTTGGCCCGTAGATTTTGTGCGCCGTCAAAGACATCAGATCGATGTTCATTTCCTCTACGTCGAGGGGAATTTTGCCGATCGCCTGGGCCGCATCCGTGTGAAACAAAATGTCATTCCCGCGACAAATCGCAGCAATTTCGGCGATCGGCTGAATCACACCAATTTCGTTATTAGCCGTCATCACAGAAACTAAAATTGTCTCGGCCTTAATCGCTTTAATCAAATCTCCAATATCAATTAGTCCGTCGCTTTTCACAGGTAAAACCGTAATGCTAAACCCCAATTTTTCCAAATATTTACAGGGATCAAGAATGGCATTATGTTCAGTTTGTACTGTGATAATGTGCTTTCCTTTACTGAAATAGGCTTCAGCGACGCCTTTAATCGCTAAATTATTTGCTTCCGTTGCACCGCTAGTAAAAACAATTTCTTCAGGAGAGGCATTGATCGCTTCTGCTATGATTTGTCGTGACTGTTTTACCGCTGCTTCTGCTTCCCAGCCGTAGACGTGGTTGATGCTGGCTGCGTTGCCGAATTGTTCGGTAAAATAGGGCAGCATCGCATCAACTACTCGTTTGTCTACAGGGGTTGTGGCGTGGTTGTCGAGGTAGATAGGACGTGCGGACATAGTTTGGTTTTGGTTAAAAAAGGTGTTAGGTTTATTGTAGACGAGCCCTTTGTTCTACAAGAAAACTTTATATTTAACAAATATTTGTGAAGATTTATGCGACCTGACATTCAGGGATTAGAAATTACTGTCGGTGAGATCAAGCACCTCAGCGGCGCGGGGCCCGATCGCGTATACCGGCCTGCGACTGCGACTAAGTTTGCCCGCGAAGCTTTAAAAACAGTCGGTTTAATTGTTTTGGTTCTAATTAGCTGTTGGCTGCTGGTATTGATATTTCCTAGGGTTTATTTGTTGTGGTTGGCCCTGCACTTGGGTGCGATCGCCGGTTTGATCCTGGAAGATGCCTGGAAAATTTGGTGCAGCCGGAACCAAGATTTAATTCATCTTTTTGATGATGTCGATCGCTACAATGGTATAATCAAAGCGATCGAAATTAATGACCGGATCGAAGATGCTGGCAACCCGAACGTCAAAATAGGCGATCGCGCAAAAGTTATTAAAGCCTTGCAGCTCATCAGAGAGGATTTGGTTCGAGCTTTGAAAACCGAGAGGATTCTCAGGGAAAACAAAAAATTTGTCGATACTAACTCAGAACTGTTTGCCAATAATTTAAGAACTTTGAATGCCCTGCAAATTAGCGATCGATCGAGCCAGCAGGGGCGATTGCTAAACGAAGCTTTGCAATTAGCCTTAAGAGTTCAATCAGAAATGAAAGAGTTGCAAAATCGAGATTTTGCGAGCAACGTAAAACGCGATCGCTTTTAGATAACAACTTCTTAAAAAAAAATTGGGTATCTTGGTGTGCTATGTTTACTATATTGGTCTACTTATCCCTTTAATAATTTAGGATTGCTATAGCTACCAACTGATAGATCGAGTTATTGGAAGGTTAAAGTTTAGTCCGTCATTATTGGTGTACCGTGGGGCGGAGTTGATGATGTTTAAAGCTACTTCTTGGATTGGTTACTCTTTTAGTCTGACAGTTTTAGCTGCGAGTGTGGTAGTTGTGGGGATCGAAGGGGCAATCTCTTCCACTTTTTCCATCCAATCCATCGCTTCACAAATTGCCCAAAAAACGAATATCCCTATTTTATTGCCATCTGAAGATACTGTCGAAAAATATAAATTTGATAACAACGAAACTATTTATGCTTTTGTATCTAGCGCATCTTCAGATGCTGACTACGATGTCACTTTTAACAATATACCTGGAGATGTTGGAAATGCGGCTTTTCGCTTTTCAATCAGCGCCCAAAAAGGAAAGGAATTTCAGAGACTTCCCGCTGATTCAAACCCTGCTTATACTCCTAAGTACATTCAGGTAAAGCTGTCTGATAGTTCCCAGGCTTTAGTTACTACCTGGTGTGGTGGTACAGCCTGTTGGTCTACAGTGCAATGGAAATCGAATGGTATTTTATATAAGGTTACATCTAAAAAAAGACAACCTTATGCAGCATTAGCGATCTCGAACTCTGCAATTAAAGCAGGCGATCGTAGACTCAAAGCAAGTGCCGATCGTGTATTTACAAATTAACATTTAGTTATATTGAAACACCTGTTTTTGAGTTGGCTTAGCGGTTGGTTTAAGTTTAGTTACAACTGATTAGAATTAACGCTTAATGTGTAAGTACCTTTGCTGGTGCGATCGCCTCCTTTAACAACTATTTTATAAGTCCCGTCATTGGGCAATTTCACGGTGAGTGTAGACTCTGGGGGACGCTGAAAGTTGTTTGTTTTTCCGGCAATCCTCTTACCGTTGGTGTCGAACAATGTTATGTTGTGGTCTAATCCTCTGCTGCCGAGTTCTATCGTAATAGATTGACCTGCACGTCCTTGGAAGGTGTGTTCGCGGGATTCGCCTTCTTTTAAGGTTTCTCGCTGCTGGAGGATGGAAAGGGATGTGAGTTTTGGGCGATCGGGATTGCTTAAATCTAAGCCATAATTAGTCGCTGTTGCACCAGGGCCATTTCCTTCTCTGACTGCGATGATAAAGGCTGTTTTGTTGTTGGGATCTGTGGCTATTTTATCAATAAATTGTCTTTGTATTTTTTCTGCATTTAAAACTTTTGGTTGGTTAAAATTGGGTTCTGAAATACAGAAAAGAACTGCTCCATCTTGATAGCGTCCTGCGTAAAACCAATATTTTTTACCATTAGCTGTAAAGTCATTTTGATTGAATACAGTGAATTTGTCAAATTGTAGTTGCTGGTTTCGGCGGCAATCTTTATCGATATAGATTTCGTTGGCTGATGGCTGTCGCTGGGCGAAAACTGCTGGAATGCTTGCAGCAGCTAGGATTGCTGTGATGATGGTGATGATTGTGGGCGATCGCATTTTCATATTTACCTCAATTTTTTTGTGGAATCGATCTTCCTGAACGTAGAATGCGGCTGATTTCTTCGTTAGTCATAAAAGGAGCTGTTAAATAGGTACTTCCAAAACGACCAGTTCCTTTCTCTGAGAATCTAACTTGAGTGTCATTGGCATATTTTAAACCAGAGTTCCCTAAATTCCAGTAAAACTTAATTGCTTTGCCAGATTTTACATACTTCTCTCCTAAAGCAGGGTCAATTGACTCTATTCCACCATCCAGAGGTGGGTAGCTAGATAAACCGCTCTTAAAAATATAGGCTTGAATAGCACTAAGTTTATAATTAAAGTAAACGAAACCATTCCTAAATTCTTCAGGTAAGTCGTAATCAGTACGGATTTCACGTCCCCCACCTTGTTCTACAAATTCTTTCCAAGTTATAAGCTCAGACTTGGGTTGTTGAGCAACATTTTGCGATCGCCCATTTATCACCTGAGACTTAGCTACCATCGAACGAGCAATCTCAATTAATTCATTACGACGAACAGAGCCAGAATATATTTTGAAATAATTATTATCTTGAACCCACGATACTGTATTCCAATCTGCACCTTGAAAATGGTAGCCATTTTGGTTTCTAGATAGTTCAATAGCATCTGCTGCCGAACCCCGCTGTCTATCATCTTGATAATATTTCGATGCAAGGGTGCTTGAGGCAACTGAGAAACGCAAGCAAACTAGATTATATCCCCTTGTACCTCTTCCTCCTCTACTAAAGCGTGGAGGACAGTCCTTGTCTTCGAGGGCAAGATAAGCGCGTTCGCTGTTGACATCAAATGTTAATTGGGGAGATATTTTATTCGTAATAGATCCAGGTAAGCGACTGGGCAGCCGAAAGACTAAGTTGCTGGGAAGTTTGTTTCTAATCTCGCCAATAATGGGTTTGAATACAGGATCGGGTTCGGCAATTGCAGATATTGGTGCAAATACTCCGATTCCGACAATTACCAAACTTACTATTAAACTCAATAGCGATTTGTTTTTCATAAGTTTTGCTGCATCGTTTTCATAAATACTCTCTCTGTTTGAATTATTCGATCGCTATAATTTTACTGTCTTTTGGGCAAAGAAGCTGTACAACCAGCTTCTTTAAACTGTTGAAGCAACTGGTTTCTCTTAGCTGGGGGAACGTTCCGCATCAATTCAGAAGGATTTGTCAGGGGTTTTGGCCAAGCGTATTCATAGATACCAGGTTCATTGTTGTAAACAAAGACACCTCCCAGGTAGTTTCCTTCATTAATGAGTAGGTAGCTATCAGTTTTGATTCTACCCTTAGATACAGTTCCTATACCGAACCTAAATCCTATGTTATTTTCACTAGGAATAAAACCGTCAATAATGCAAACGCGACCTTTGACATTTGATGGATAAATACTTTTTGTTTCTTCTAATGCCGTCCATTGACCGAGGAAAGGTGCGGCTGCTGTGTCGATTTGCGACCAAGCTTTTACAAAGGATGTTAATTGCTGAATCTGAACGCGATCGCGCCGATCTGTGCTATACAATCCACGACCGCCGCCGGGTGGGGAAGCAGCAAAACGGCGGAATTTCTCGATTAATTCTTGCAGTTCTGCATCTGTTGGGAATCGGACAGATTGAGCAATAATGGGTAACGATGTAGCAGCTAAAATGCCTAAACTAATTGTAATGATGAGTGACGAGCGCCCTTTCATAAAAATCATCCTCATTTTCTTGTTGTTTGATTGTTAGCAGTATAAACTTACCGTCTGTTTGGCAAAGAAAATGACTTGTGGGATTAAAAACAGCCTTCTATATACCAATACTTCGGGCAGTTTTTTAACAGCCCTGTAAGCCTTACGGGGGAAGCCCTGCCATTTTTTACGTATTTTCTGAAACTTAGCGCTGAACTTAAACCTTTGAAAAATAGTCCAGCATATAGCCAGCAATGGTTTCGGAGGCTCGACTAAATCTAAAACTATCCGAAGTATTGATATACTCAACTTCAGGAAGTTGACCGGAACGAAAGCTATCTACGCGATTTTTGCTGGTCTCAAAAATTATGCGGTAGTTTTTGTCAGCGGCATCTTTCGGTACAAAAGTTAAATATTTCCCATTGTAAGGCGGGCGACTTACATAAGGATGAGGTGTTGCTTTAATTTGCCCCGGATATAGCGAGAAAATCCTGTCTTCAGTATCCCCAATTTTTGCACCTTTGATTGTAGTAAACCGCAGGTTGTTGTTAATATCAATTCTGGCAATGCGGCTCTTTGTCACCATAAAGCTAATTCCTTTTGGGCCCCCTTGCGGCTCAAAATAAGAACAAAACTCTTCAGTACGACCACCACTTTGGGTTTTCACGAATCTAACTCCCGCAGCCCGCGATGCTTCATCAACTGTCATGCCAACTCGAATCGGACTGATACCATTAAGCGCTAGTTTCGATCGCTCTGTTAGTTGTATTTGAGCGTTGACTGATGTTACAAAAACCGCAAAAATGACAATTGTGCCGATTAGTAAGGTAAGAAATTTAGTTGAACTGTTTAACTTTCGCATCGATCTTGCTCCTTTTTTAACGAATGTAACCAGTCTCTCCCAGAAACTTTCGCAGTTGAGTAAAAAATTGACTGCGATCGCTCTCTTTATAAACTTCCTGCACCCGCCGCCACCCATCCTCACCTTCCCCCAAGGAATATTTATCAGCCAAATATGCTGCTAATATCGCTCTTCCTACCTCAGATTGAGGTTTGGTTGTTATGTATTTTTGCCATAGTTGAGCGGCATGGTTTTTAACTGCTTGAGGGTAGCGGTGGGTTACATTTGTCATTTTCCCCTGGCTGTATTGCCAGATTTGCAATGGATAATACGAACCCCCATAAGACGCAAACTTATAAGCAAAGCGATCGTCCCTAAAAACAAATTCTACATAGCCGTCTCTATTTATATCTTCAATGCTGTAGCGTTCGCCGTTTCCCCAACGATGGGCGATCGCCGTGTATTTTTGAGTTCGAGCGTCGTAGCGGTAAATCAAAGATGAGGTGCAGCAGTGAGCGCCACCAGAAAATACATCTAATATAATCTCTGGCTCGTTATCTTTATCTAAATCCCGAACTTGAATATCTAACAACCAACAGTAACCAACTTCTTTTTTCGGTATATCTTCATTGAAAACTGTTTGACCTTTGCGGACCAATCTCAATCGCGGGTTTTGCGAGCAAAGCCCGCTTCTTCGCCCCAAGGAAACTTCTGCTCTCACATTCCCAGATTCGGCTGTCTGGGTTTCAGCTTTGGCTACTCCTTCTAAGAAACAGGAAGCAGCACCTAAAATTGCCAAACTCGTTATCAAGCTAAAAATCGATCGCACTTTCATATTTACCTCAATTTTTTTGTTTTATTTCTCTTTCCGAATGCAGAATACGACGGATTTGCTGCTTAGTCATAAAAGGGGCTACCAAACAACTAAGCCTTAAGCATCCTGTGCCTGGTCCATCTAAAAATCTAACTTCAGTATCTTTTCCATAAGTTTGATAAGTACCTGCACCGCCTCCCCAATAAAATCTAATTGCTTTGCCAGAATTTACATACCTATCTGCCGCAGCAGCATCAATTTCTCCTATTCCACTTTTTATCGGTGGGTAGCTAGATAAACCTTGTTTGAGGATATAAGCTGTAGTATTATCGCCCCCTGGATTGATGTAAACATAGCCATTCCTAAACTCGGCAGGTAGGTCGTAATCGTAATTGACAAAACGCCTGCCACCCCTTTCTACAAATTCCCTCCAAGTAATAAGTTGAGATTTTTGCTGTTGAGCAATTATTTGCGATCGCCCCTCCAATATCTGTTGGTTTGTCAAGGAAACTCGCCCTTGTGCCAAAACTGATACCGAAGCAGTACCCAACATTGCCAACCCAACCATCAAGCTCAAAATCGATCGCCCTTTCACACTTTTTCCTCTCTGTTTACTAAAATGCCTTGTTCCGCACCCAAGCACCTTACCGCACCGCAACTGCCGCAACACCCAAAGCCCTCTATCTATCTGTCAGCCTCAACCCGCTACTTTTATGCAAAATGCCGATCGATTGTTACAAAGCTTTACAGATAATTCCTAAGTTGGGTGAGACTGCATCTAAAAATATCATTCGGTTAATGATTAAAATGGCAGGGCTTATGGATTTTATACAGCAGCCCCGCCCAAATGAATCCGGCTGGTTTACTAGCCTAAGTTCAAGGCTGAATCTGTCAGAGATACAGTGAAAGTAGCGGTCTGGATAGCTCCAGACGAACTATTAAGAACATTAGCTAAAATATCGCCGTTAGCTAACTGAATTAATGTGTTGCTGCCAGAGGCAACAAAGCGCAGTTCAGTTAGGGAAATGTTACCTGCGATCGCAATTCGATCTCCCTGACCAAAATCAGTAATTCGATCTGCCAAATTAAAGTTGCGCTGTCCGGCTTCAGAAGAAACGATCAAAACAAATGTATCCGATCCACCACCGCCAGTAAGAGTATCCGAACCAATATCACCAATCAAAATATCGTTACCGTCACCGCCAATTAACAAGTCATTGTCTCGGCCACCTCGCAAAAAGTCATTACCTAAGCCACCTTCAAGCGTATCGTTGTCTCGGCCACCGCTAAGAATGTCATTTCCGTCGTCTCCAAAAATCCGATCTTCATCTTTGCCACCACGTAGCAAGTCGTTACCACCAGCACCTCTCAAACTATCTGCGCCAGTGTTTCCGTTGACTGCATCATTGCCAGATGAACCCAGCACGGTATCATTTCCTCCGAGAGCAAGTACGCCACCAGGAAATTGAGAAGGGCTGTTTTCTGGCAAATTAACCGTATCATTTTGAGCCGTTAATGAGCGGAACTGGTTGTTAGTTACACCTCTAGATGCTGCTACAGATATACTGTTAAAAGTGTCCAACAAGTTAACGTCGGTAATAATTCTGGCAGTGGGTGTTGGACTGGGTGTTGGACTGGGTGTTGGACTGGGTGTTGGACTGGGTGTTGGGTTGGAGGTAGGATTAGATAGGGCAAGGGTGTATTTGGTATCAGAACCACCTGAGTTTCTGACTTTAACAAAGTAAGTGCCTTCACCTAAACTGCGAGTAATTGAAGCAGTGGAACCGCTGCTACCAAACTTATCGGTAATATACTCACTGGAATCCACTAGACCGTCGTTATTTTTGTCTAGATACAGTTCTGCGTAAGCACCTTGAGTTAAACCATTTAAAGTGAGATTAAAGTCAGCAACGCTATTAAGATTGAAGCGGTAGTAATCTGCTGGGTCAGCTCTACCTACGAAGTCATTAAAAGTGCGAGTACCGCTAAGGATACCTATGTTAAGAGCATTTCGAGAAGTGTTACCGGCTGGATCTCCTATCCCAGTGGGAGTGTTAGACAGGTTCAGAGTATATCGAGTATCAGAGCCACCTGAGTTTCTGACTTTAACAAAGTAAGTACCTGCACCCAAGCTGCGAGTAATTGAGGCAGTAGAACCGCTGCTACCAAAACTATCGGCAATATACTCATTGGAATCCGTTAGACCGTTATTATCAGAATCTAGGTAGAGTTCTGCATAAGCACTTTGACTCAGACCGCTCAACGACAAACGAAAGTCACCAACATCGGTAAGCTTAAAGCGGTATAAATCATTGGGTTCCGCATTGCCTACAAAGTCGTTAAAAGTGCGGGTATTTGTCAGATTGCCAACTTCAAATGTAGCCATTTTTCTTTCTTTCTCCTAAAATAAATAGTTGAATTGGTAGGTAATAGATGCAGCTTCAGTAACAAGGATGCAAGGAACTTACCCCCTGCCGGATTTTCGACCACTCCGACACCAGTCGCGTTTCTGAGGGTTGTATTCTGCGGTAGCCCAATTCGGGATGGCGGGTGTAGAATACGGCATCTGCTACTTTATCGAGCACGGGACTGGATAAAGAGATAGTTCTTCCCTGTCTCCCCCCGCCCTCACCGTCATACTTAGAAAGCAACCACTCGTAATTCGTCGAGTTTCTACCGCAGGCATCCTGGTAAACCAAGTTATCGTTGCTCACCACTTTTTTGATAGCCGCCCATTCCTTGATATACTGCGTTTCATCGGAGCGGATTTTGCGACGATTCAATTGTGGATGCAGATTGTAGAAAATAAAGTCTGTTAGCTCATCGATCGCTTTTTCAGGTGCTCTGTTAGCTGCAATCTGCACCGAATCCGCAGCGGGATAGGTGACGGGTTGTGCCATCGCTTTCATGGGAAAAAAAGGGACGATGATTAATCCCAATATCAAATATTTCATTGCATACCGAATTACATGAATTTGGAGTTGAAGGAATTAGTAGAAAATGCTTTATGCACTGCACCCGATCGAAGCATCCTAACTACATCGAAACAAATCGATGAGAATTTTCAGCAGAAAACACCCGAACATTACCACGAGATCGCACTCGAGCGATCGCCACAAATACTTGCTCTAAACTTTTCACCTTGCAGCCAAACCAAAAAATCAGCGCTGCGACATATTTTCGCGATCGCCTTTAATTTTGAGAGTGCAAACAATAAAGCTTTTGTGTTTGGATAACAATTTATTTGATGAACTATTATTCCACTGTTACTGCATTACTGCATGATTTTTTAGTATTTCTTAACAAACTCAACAATAGAGCATCACTCCAAGCCTAAGCCCTAAAGTCCCCACGTTTGCTTTTTGGGGAAAAGCGATCGCTGCATCGGGGTATGTGTGGCAAGGGAACGCGCGCCGGGTTCCCGGAGGTTTGGACGAT
Organism: Microcoleus sp. CAWBG27; assembly: GCF_020883145.1. Taxonomy (NCBI): domain Bacteria; kingdom Bacillati; phylum Cyanobacteriota; class Cyanophyceae; order Oscillatoriales; family Microcoleaceae; genus Microcoleus; species Microcoleus sp. CAWBG27. The sequence continues at coordinate 66,988 of NZ_JAHREU010000008.1, read as the reverse complement.
CGCCAACCGTTTGGATTACGTAAATAGGTTGTTAGCGCAGCCCTCGAAGAGGATCGCACTGCGTACCAAACATCGAGTTTTTGCGTAATTTCGATCGAAGAAGAATGTTGGAACAGTTCTCGATCGAGTAAGCGGAGCATAAAATGATAGTTTATTCACATCGGAATATTTTAATCAGCTTGACTTGAGTGCTGTATGTCGCAAAACAATATTAGTGACTTAACAGCACAAGAAATGCTGCAAATATTGCAATCCAAAAGGATATTAAGATCGCAATATCTTCAGAATCCCCGTGCATTCACGCCGGGGAGTGTCAAGAGAATTGTTAAGAAATACAACCAGAATTGTAAATTTCCCGAATTGTAAATTTTTTGATTGGATCTAACGGCGTCAGGATATGTTAGAAAGGTGACGTTAACAACCAGGTCAGTATGTCTTCTACCAAACCAAAGATTATAGTTCTCGATGACGATCCCACGGGTTCTCAAACCGTGCACAGTTGCTTGCTGCTGACACGTTGGGACGAAGAAACCCTGCGTTTGGGACTGCGGGACAAGTCCCCGATTTTTTTTATACTGACAAATACTCGATCGCTGACTCCCGAAACAGCAGCGTCCGTCACCCGCGAAGTGTGCCAAAATCTCAAAAGGGCGATCGCGATCGAAGAAATCGAAGACTTCCTAATCGTTAGCCGTTCCGATTCTACCCTGCGCGGTCACTATCCGATCGAAACCGATGTAATCGCCGAAGAGCTCGGCCCCTTCGACGCTCATTTTCTAATTCCCGCCTTTTTTGAAGGAGGCAGAATTACCCGCAACAGCGTGCATTACCTGATGGTTAACAGTGTCGAAACCCCCGTGCACGAAACCGAATTTGCCAAAGATTCAGTCTTCGGCTACCATCACAGTTACCTGCCAGACTACGTAGAAGAAAAAACCCAAGGTCGAATTCATAGTGATACTGTCGATCGCATTTTACTCGCCGACATCCGCTACGGGAGTTTAGATAGATTGATGGAGATGACAGACAACCAATGTGCAGTTGTTGACGGCGAAAGCCAAGGCGATTTAAACACATTTGCCAAACACATTCTCGATGCAGCCAGTCAAGGCAAAAAGTTTTTATTCCGCAGCGCGGCGAGTATTTTAACATCCTTAGCTGACCTCGGCAACCAGCCGGTAGCAGCCGACGAAATGGCAGAATACGTGAAAGACGGCAAACCTGGTGCAGTAATAGTTGGTTCCCACGTCAAGAAAACGACCGATCAATTGGAACGCTTGTTAGAAGAACCCAATACAGCTAGCATTGAAATAGATGTATCTCAGTTAGTAGAAGATTCGCCAGAGTCTCGCGCTCAACTCCTCAATGAAATTCTGGAAAAAGTTCGCACTTCTCATGCAGATGGCAAAACGCCTGTAATTTATACCAGCCGCCAAGAACTAGAATTTGAAAATGCCGAAGTCCGGTTAAAATTTGGTGCTGCTGTTTCTGCTTTGTTGATGGATGTCGTGCGGGGACTACCTGCTGACATCGGTTTTTTAATTAGCAAGGGCGGGATTACTTCTAATGATGTGTTGAGTACAGGTTTGTCGCTGAAAAGTATCAGGCAAATCGGTCAAATTATTCCAGGTTGTTCTGTTGTAAAAACTGAGCCAGATCATCCTCTATTTCCCGATTTGCCAGTCGTTTTGTTTCCTGGAAATGTCGGTGACAGTAATGCTTTGGCTACGGCTTACAAGCGACTTAGCAAGCATTCTAGCTAGTTGAATCGCTGGCTTAACGAAGATGAATTGAGTTCTATTCATGGAGGACACATTGATATCAACCTAAGCCTAAAACAGTTGAAATATTTCCTTGTCTGCTCGTTACTAGGCTGTGCCTGGTAACACATATCCGGAGGAAGAGCCTAGTCAATTCTGTTGACGGCAATAAGTAAGGTTCGTAGTGCGGACTGAAGTCCGCTCTTATGCCGCGGACTGAAGTCCGCACTACGAACCGTTTTTGTTCGTAGTGCGGACTGAAGTCCGCTCTTATGCCGCGGACTGAAGTCCGCACTACGAACCGTTTTTGTTATGGTAATCGACGGGACATAATATGAGATAGGCTCCTTTCGCTGTGCCTGGGAACCAGTTAAATAATCTCCAAAAAATCTCTGGCTGATTGTATCGTTGCTAAAACCGGTCTAATATGCTATGTTTGAAGGTCTACTATTAAATAAAAGCGATCGCCAGCCCGACAAATTCCCCCTCGGCAACGCCTCTGGAAAAAATCAAATTTAGAAAAAAAAATCAGGTAGCCCTCTACATATAGAGCCAACAGCGCCATAGCTACTGCTATCAGTAGCGTTTCCAGCTTTTATCAACCGAAATTTTAAAATCAAGTAAAAATTTTCATATAGTAATTTTTAGCTGAAAGGATTAGCATATAAGGGTTGGGTGCTGGTCGGTAATATATCGGCCGATCTGTGCAAATATGTGGAGCAATGCCCAGATATTCATGCCATAATAAGAGTACGCTTGATTAGTGCGGGTTGTTAAAGCTTAGTTGGCATGAAAACCAAACAAACACTTGACACTAACTAATCATCAAAAAATTGAATACTCAATAGTCTCGTACTGAAATTCGTTTCAGTATCTCTAACTGGGGATTAGTGGTCAAGGAACTTGAGTCACGAGGCAAGGGAACCAAGTAGAAATACGCTTCTAATCGAGCGAACTTAAACCGTAGAGTTGAACTTGCCCGTATTTACGGATTTATGCCCAGATATGCGTAGGTTTTTAGAAGCGGTGCCAGAACATTATCATCCACTAAACTCATTAAAAGATGGTCATTGGTTCAAGCTGATATGTGGGGCGAGCTTTCAACACCTGCCGGCGGTTCGGAATCTCACATTGGCTTACACCTTAGCAGGTGCTGACTGTATTGATGTCGCGGCAGATCCCGCCGCCGTCGCAGCAGCGAAAGAAGCCCTACAAGTTGCCAGCGAATTACAGGCAAAAACTCAAAACCGCAGGTTTGGCGGCACAGGGTTGCCCTTGCTGATGGTGAGTTTAAACGATGGGGAAGACCCGCATTTTCGCAAAGCCGAATTCAACCCAGCCGATTGTCCGGCGGACTGCTGGCGGCCGTGCGAAAAAATATGTCCAGCCGAAGCAATAGTTTTTCAGGGTGCTAGCGGCGGTGGTTTTTCCGGGGTGATAGACAAGCAGTGCTATGGCTGCGGTCGCTGTCTGCCTATTTGTCCGAGCCAACTGATTTACACTCGTTCTTACGTGTCTGCTCCGGCGGCGATCGCACCTTTAATCTTACAATCCGGTGCGGACGCCCTAGAAATTCACACGCAAGTAGGCAGAGAGGCAGATTTTGCGCGACTTTGGTCGAGCATAGCTCCCTGGGTCGATCGACTCAAGTTAATCGCAATTAGTTGCCCCGATGGAGACGGTTTGATTGATTATTTGCGGACACTCTATCAAATAATTTCCCCCCTTCCTTGTCCTCTAATTTGGCAAACCGATGGTAGGCCGATGAGTGGAGATATTGGAATCGGAACTACTAGAGCCGCGGTCAAACTAGGTCAAAAAGTTTTGGCGGCCGGCTTACCCGGATACGTGCAACTTGCAGGCGGCACTAACGATCGCACTGTCAGCAAGCTCAGAGCCTGCGGACTGCTTTTGGATGGCGGAAAAAATTTGTCGGTTCCTCCTGTCCAATACATTGCAGGTGTAGCTTACGGCAGCTATGCCAGGGTTTTGCTATCGCCAATTTTAGAACAATTAGAAACAATGCAAACCGATCGAGCTTGTGCCGTTCCGGTAGCAGTCCCTTGCGGCGCAGCCGAAGTTCAAACACCTCGGTTGACTCAGCTCGAAGCCGTCCCAGAACTTCTCTCGGAGGCGGTGAGTTTAGCTCGTTCTCTAGTTTCTCAGATCAAAAGTTATTAGTTGTTAGTTGGTAGTTGGTAGTTGGTAGGGGCGGTGCCCCCGTGCCCGCCCTCTCTTAGTTGTTAGTTGTTAATCAAAAAAACTGACAACTGATAGCGAATAACTGTTGTTTGCGAAATCGCGATCGCACTTGCACCCTGGTGAAACCCGGTTTCTTAGTATATTTCTCGTTCCAGTTCGCAAAACTCGTAGAAACCGGGTTTATAACCCCACGCGCAATCCGCGAACTGTCAACTGTCAACTGTCCACTGTCCACTGTCCACTGTCCACTGTCCACTGTCCACTGTCCACTGTCCACTGAACCGAACACACCGAGGCGAATGCAGATTACAGACGACCTCAGCAGACTATTAGACATCGTGCCAGATGAGATCCGGCAGCCCTTAGAGCAGCACCCGCAGCGCAACAATCTCATTGAGGTTGTGATGGATTTGGGCCGCCTACCAGAAGCTCGTTTTCCATCCTTGGCCGAACCTCTTTCCCAAACACCAGTTTCCAAAGCAGACCTTAGCTATTGTATCGATCGAGTCGGCAACTTCGGCGGCGACAATCGAGCCGGTATCGAGCAAACCCTGCACCGAATTAGCGCCCTTCGCAACCGCAGCGGCGAGATTATCGGCTTGACTTTGAGGGTGGGCCGCGCTGTGTTCGGGACGATCGGCATTATCCGCGATTTAGTGGAAACCGGTCAATCAATTTTGATGCTCGGCCGCCCCGGAGTTGGCAAAACTACGGCTTTGCGGGAAATCGCCCGCGTGCTCGCCGATGACTTGGAAAAACGGGTGGTAATCATCGACACCTCCAACGAAATTGCTGGAGATGGAGATATCCCGCATCCGGCGATCGGCAGAGCTCGCAGAATGCAAGTTTCCCGTCCCGAACTCCAGCACCAAGTCATGATCGAAGCAGTGGAAAACCATATGCCGGAAGTGATCGTGATTGACGAAATCGGTACGGAATTAGAAGCTTTGGCCGCTCGGACGATCGCGGAAAGGGGCGTGCAATTGGTCGGTACCGCCCACGGGAACCGGATCGAAAACTTGATGAAAAATCCGACTCTGGCCGACTTAATTGGGGGCATCCAAGCGGTGACGCTGGGAGATGACGAGGCCCGGCGCCGCGGTTCTCAAAAGACAGTTTTGGAGCGCAAATCACCGCCAACTTTTGAAATTGCGATCGAAATGCTCGAACGCCAGCGCTGGGTAATCCACGAACGAGTCTCAGATTCGATCGACAGCCTGCTGCGGGGACGCGAACCGAACCAGCAAATCAGAAGCGTCAGCGACAGCGGAGAAGTAATTATCGAGCGGGAATCAGCATCTCCCCCCGCCCGGTTCCCAGGGATCTCAGCTTCCGCCTCAGGCCCCGCTGCGGTATCAGCAATGCGGCCAGTCACGCCGATTTCTGGGTGGCGGAGTGCCGGGAAAATGGTGCCGATGCCCCCTCAAGGCGAGAAATTCGCTGCTGCTAACAGCGCGCCGGTACTTCCTGAGACTCGGTATTTCGAGCAACTCCTGGAAGAATCCCTGTCCGTGGAACCTGTACCGCAGCAGCGGGGTCGTTATTCCCAGAATGTCGGCCCTAACGGCGAAGATTTGCCCCTCCACGTTTATCCTTACGGCATAGCTCGCCACCAGCTCGAACAGGTGATTTCCACCCTGAACCTGCCAGTGCAGTTGACTAAGGATATTGAAAGTGCTGACGTGGTGTTGGCTTTGCGATCGAACGTGCGGAACCAGTCAAAATTGAGGCACTTGGCCAAAACTCGCCAAGTTCCCCTGCACACAATCAAAGCTGGAACGATTCCCCACGTAGCGAGAGCTTTGCGGCGCCTGTTGGACATGGACGACCCGGGCACCCCGGAAGTGGCAGACCTCGCCTTATTCGCCCGCAGCGGTACTTCTGACGAACTCGAAGCTCTTGAAGAAACCCGCTTGGCCGTCGAGCAAATTGTCATTCCCAAGGGACAGCCGGTGGAACTCTTACCCCGTTCTCCCAATGTCCGCAAAATGCAGCACGAACTTGTGGAACACTATCACCTGAAATCCCACAGTTTTGGGGAAGAACCAAACCGCCGCCTGCGGATTTTTCCAGCGTGAACAGCCCTAGATCTAGAATCGGCATCATGTAGGGTGCGCGGGCGCACCTTACCCCTTGAAGGCAGCAGGTAGAAGGCAAACGGCCGATTTTTTTCATACTGCTGTCTGTTTTCTACCTTTTGCCTTGGATCTCAAGTGGCGTCAATTAACCATGATTCTTGTAGCGTGGTACACTACGTAGACCCCAATCTTCTACTATACCGACCGGATATAATATTATCTCTGTTGGTAAAATTTTCTGTAAGTGCGATCGGGCAAATTCCCAATTCCCAATTCCCAATTCCCAACCCCCCATAATAACAGATCATAAATAAACATATAGCGGTTCTCAAGCGTGGTGAGGTATGTCCAATGCCCAATGCCCAATGCCCGATGCCCGATGCCCTATGCCCGTGAGTACCTTATTTTTTTGAGAAAGGCTATATTTACCAGAGTTGACATGAATGATGCAGAAATTCAGCTATTTATTGAATTAATTGCCGCTCACACGGGTTTACAAATTCGCCCGCAAGATCGATCGGGTTTCTCTCGAAAAATTTTGACTCGAATGAAAGCTTTAAAAATAGCCTTTCCCGACAAATATTATCAAATCTTAGTGGCTTCGAGTCCAAAAAGTCAAAATGAATGGCGGGAACTAGCCTTGCTGCTGACAACCAACGAAAGTTATTTCATGCGCGACAAAGGACAGTTTTCGCTCCTAGAAAAAGTGATTTTGCCGGAATTGATCGCACGCAAAATAAAATTGCACGAGACATTGGGAATTAAGCCAAGACTGCGAATCTGGAGTGCCGGCTGCTCGACTGGCGAAGAACCTTATTCTTTACTTATTATTTTAAACCAACTAATTCCCGATTGGGACAAATGGAAAATTTTAATTTTAGGTACTGATATCAATCAAGCAGCAATAGAAAAAGCCCAGCGAGGAATTTATAGCCCTTGGTCTTTTCGCTTAGTTGACCCGGAACTGCAAAATCGATATTTCTCTCAGCGGAAAACCGATTGGGAAATAGACAAGAACTTGCGCGAATTTGTCAGCTTTAGATCTGTGAATTTAGTGACAGATAATTTTCCGAATATTTACACAGATCTTCATAACATGGATTTGATTTTATGCCGAAATGTTTTTGTTTATTTTGAAGCTCAGTATATTTCACAGGTATTGAAAAAGTTTGCCAAAACGCTAAGACCTGGAGGATATTTAATGACTGGTCACGCTGAAATTCACAGTCACGCGATCGACGATTTTCAACCAAAGAGTTTCCCGGAGTCGGTTGTTTATCAAGCCAAGAATGTCCTAGAGGAGGAACCAGGTAAAAGAAAGTCTTTGATTGTACCAGAATCTAAAACAAAATCGGCGTTTGGGGAATCGGGAAACAAATTGGAATTGGGCGATCATAGCGGTCAGTTGCTACCGAGGAAAGGGGAAACGGTGCCAGCTAGTTTTGCTAACGGCAATTTTGCGGATGTCGGGTCGCTGTCGCTGTTAACAGCAGGTACCGGGCTGGGAAAGATGCTGCGAAGTCGCTATGTAGAGGGCGATCGGGTCAACAAGAAGATATCTAGTTTGCCCCCACAAATCCCAGCCGAAAAAGCTGATAGCAAAACGCCCCAGATGCTTGTATTAGAGGCAAAAGCTTGTTTTAAAAATAAAGCTTATGTTGAGGCAATTGCTAAAGCAAAACAGGCGCTCCACCTGCAATCTAAAAATTTTGATGCTGATTATTTGCTCGCTCAAATTTATGCAAATTTAGGTCAGTATTCTCAGGCGGTAGAATACTGCAAGCGAGCTAGCAAGCTAGATACTATGTCAGTATTTCCTTATTATTTGCAAGCTCAGATTGCTGAAGAACAGGACGACTTGGAAACCGCTAAAATATATTTAAGAAAAGTTATTTATCTTTGCCCATCTTTTGTTTCAGCTTATCTAGAACTTGGGAATATATACCATAAAGAAGGTAAGCTAAATATAGCTATTACAATGTACAAGTCATCTTGCGATATTCTCAAACAACTGCCGCCCAATACTCCGATCGAGCAACAGGGAAAAATGACAGCGAGTCAAGTATTGATTGATGTTCAAAAAAAATTGGTAAAATTGTACAGCCAAAAAAACTGACGCACTGGGAAAATCTCAAAACCCGGTTTTTTGTGGGTGTGTCGCTGCCAAACCGAATCCGATCGCACAAACCATGTGTTTTTCGCAAGTCTTATACCAATTTTTCATGAGGCTGCTCCCGAATCCGATCCCCCCTAACCCCCCTTAATAAGGGGGGGACAAGATTCCGCTCAAAGTCCCCCAACAATCAGGGGGATTTAGGGGGATCGAGATATATGCAACTTCACATTAAATTGGTCTTATCTAGATAAAGTGTCAGAATCAATATGGAAACTAAGCCGTATCTTATATTTGAACATAACGGTTTGCTGTGCGGCGTAGAAGTCGGCTGCGTTAGAGAAATTTTCTTTCTCCCGGAGTTGACACCGATCGCCGAAGCGCCTGAAGATATTGTTGGGGCGATCGATCTCAGGGGATCCATTCTGCCCGTAATGGATCTAAATCTCCGTTTTGGCTACGTTTTCCAGGAGTATTCTGTGACGGATAGTGCGATCGTCATAGAATGGCAAGAAATTCGACTTGCCATCATTGTCAATCGAGTTAACGAAGTTAAGCAGATCCCCGCAGATGCCATAACTCCCCAGCTATCTTACGGGCGAGACAACCCAGAAGCCCCCCATCATTTTTTAGCTGGATTTGCCCGCTGCGGGGCCGATATGATTATGCTGCTGGATCTCGATCGGCTAATTCGATATTCTCCCGACAAAACAGAAGCCCAAATCCCAGTGCCTGCAAGCGATGCAGGACTTTCGGCCGCAGCCGGAAACCTAGAAACCGCCAATTTGCAGTTAGAAATAGAGCCAAAATTGTTAGTGGAAGATACTAAAGTTTTGGCCAAAATTCACGTTTTTTGTCCGAATGCTACAGCCCAAGAAAAGGCGATTTTTCGAGATAGGGCTCAGAATTTGAGGCAGCAGGGCGATCGCGAAAATTCCGCAGCAATTGATATATCCCTGGCTGTAGTTGTTTTAAACAGCGAATACTTTGGTATTAACCTAGGTGTAGTGCGCGAATTCACTGACATTCGCCAAGTAACTCCAATTCCTTGCACTCCCGATCGCATTATTGGCAATATGAATTTGCGGGGCGAGATTCTCACCCTAGTGGACATTCGGAATGTTTTAAATATGTCAGCCGACACAAAATCTCTATCAAAGGCGATCGTTGTTGAAATTGAAGATTTGGTCGCCGGTATAGTCGTTGACGAAATCTTAGATATTATACATTTAAATGTGGCAGAGATTGCGACTATTCCTGCTGCACTAAATTCGGCAAACCGCGAATATCTTCGAGGCACCGCTTTTTACGAGGAAAAACTTATCGCTGTTCTGAACTTGCAGAAACTCTTAACAAAAGGAGGAGTTGCTGTTGATGAGGAGGTTTGAAGAAAGATTTTACAGCTAAATCGGAGTCCCACCTGCAAAAACCATGTCAGCGCCACCCGAAACTAAAGAAAATAGAGCAAGAGAACAGAATTTGCTATGATACTATTTTCTACTGTCACTCGGCAGCATCGCTCCCAGAAGTGGCTGGCCCATTTCCGTTGCCAACGCCGGACTCCCAACCACTATCGCAGGATCGCAACCTTAGTAACGCAAATACTATCTTAAATTAACCCAAAAATATGTTTTTATCAATTAAAAAATTAAACATTAGAAACAAGATGCTCGTCGGATATCTAGCGCCAGCAGCTATTTATTTAGGGTTGCCAGTCTTAGTCCTCGTTACTACAAGTCAGGTTTTTGAGACTTTCAAAGAAGTGGAAAGAGTAGAAAATGTGATTGGAGAAACAAGTAATATGTCCGTAGGTACGGAGCAAATGGTACGGGGGCTGCGCGGCTATTTAGTTAATAAAAATCAGCAGTTTTTAAGCGATTTTAAAACAGGTGCAGAGTTGGCTCGCCAGTCAGCGATTAATGTAGAACCGATCGTTAAAAATCCCGAACAGAAAGCTCGCTTGCAGAGAATGCTGGATCTGGTCAATGGATATTATGATGGTTCTAACGAAATAGTTCGCTTAGTTCAGCAAAATCAGACAGCCGAAGGTCTTGCTATATTTAATACAGGCAAGTATACCAAATTTGTGAATGAATTTGTGCAATTGAACCGGGAATTTCGGGAAAGCGAATTAAAAATGATTAAGAAAGAAACGCAAATCACAAAGACAGCTTTAAGCTTTTTGGTATCGACGCTGGTGTTTGGTTCGATACTGTTAGTGCTGCTTGGCGCCACTGTTGCTTGGCTGATTTCGTCAGGAATTGCTGGAACTATCGATCGCGCAATTAGTTCGATCGCCAGTTCCTCCGCCCAGATTGCCGCCACAGTTGAAGAACAGGAACGAATGGCAAGCCAGCAAGCAGTTTCAGTCAATGAAACTACTACCACAATGGACGAATTGGGTGCATCTTCTAGGGCGACTTCACAGCAGATAGAAACTGCCGCAAGTCAAGCAATGCAAGCTTTAACTTTAGCTGGTGGCGGTACAAAAGCTGTGGAACAAACCTTAGAAGCAATGGCAATACTGAAAACAAAAGTGCAGGATATGCAAGGACAAATTATGCAGTTGAGCGAGCAAACCGATCGCATTGGCAATATCTCAACCGTAGTCAGCGACTTAGCAAATCAGACTAATATGTTAGCACTAAATGCTGCGGTGGAAGCAGTCCGAGCCGGCGAACACGGCAAGGGGTTCGGCGTTGTCGCGTCAGAAATTCGCAAACTTGCCGATCGCAGTAAAAAATCTGCCGCACAAATAAATCTCTTAGTCGCCGACATTCAGCGCGCCATTAACTCAACAGTCATGGTGACAGACGAAGGAACTAAAACGGTGGAATCTGGCGTCAATATTGCAGAGGAAACGGCCGCAGCCTTTGCCGGAGTAGCTGATGCCATTAACAACGTAGTCTTGAGCTCTCAGCAAATTTCCCTGAATGCCAAACAGCAAGCAATCGCGATCGAACAAGTGGTGGAAGCGATGAACTCTCTAAATCAAGCAGCAGCACAAACAGCTTGCGGTATCACTCAAACTAAAGTTGGCACTCAAAAATTGAACGAAGCGGCTTTAGATTTAAAAGCAGTTGTTTAGCATAGTTATAAGTTCTGATACTTTAGCTAAAAAATGCAATTCTAGGCAAAAACCAAGCCCCGATAACGATCGGTCATTCCCTATTTTAAAATCCCAAATCCCAAATCTAAGATCTAAAATCTAAAATGGCATAATATTGTTTCCGGTTGCATCAGTATTGTTTAAGCTCTCAACAGTTAACAGTTAATAGTCCACAGTCAACATGATTCCCATTACAGCGGAAATTTATATAACTTATCCCTTACGAGCAAAAAAATGAAAAAATGGTCTTTAAGAATTAAAGCTATTATTTTTGCGATCGCCCTCAGTACCATCCCAGTTATATTGACAGGGACGATGACGTATGTATTTGCCAGCGAACACCTGACTGAGTACATAATTAAGTACCAAGAATCACGGGCGATCGCTACTGCAAATCACGTCAAAAACTTGATATTAGAACGCTATCATGAAGTTGAGGATATGGCTAATCTAAGTATACTGAACGACCCGCGAGTCAGCCAAACCACATCAACCAGTCAAAAACAAGCTGTGTTAGATAAATATCTAACACCAGGAGATGGCTACGACAGTATTGCAGTCGCAGATCTCCAGGGTAATACTATTTTGCAATCGAGCGGAGAAGAAGTTACAGGTATCGGCAAATACGACTATTTTCAGCAAGTAATTAAAACCAATCGTCCTATAGTTGCCCAGCCCCAAAAGTCATTTGTTAATGGTAAATACGCCATTTTTGCTGCGGCGCCGATTATAGAACTCAATACAGAAAAAACTATCGCCGTCATCATAAGTCGCACACCTACAACTTATTTAGATCGTAATTATCAGCAAAACCAAGAGCAATTAACCCGAGACTCGGAGACATTAAAAAAAGAGGAATACCATTTAATTGATGGCACGGGCAAGTTTTTTTCAGCAACAGAAAGTGAACAGGTAAGCAGAGATGCAGGCTCAGACTTTAGTGTTTTTGCCAAAATGCAAGCCAACAGAAAGATTGACAGTGCCATAGATTTTGATCGCATTGATGGAGCTGAGCAATTGCTTACTTATGCTCCTATTGAAACATCAAAAGAACTGCCAGAATTAGGTTGGAGCGTGATTATTGCTAACGATACCAAAAATGTATTTGCTCCCCAACACGAGTTACTGTATACTTTGATCGCAGGAGTTGGGTTCACTGCTGCTGTTGTTAGCGCGATCGCAATTTTTTTAGCGAGTCGAACTACTCGCTCGGTTAATCACATTGTACGGGCGATCGCCTCTTCTTCCTCCCAAATTGCTGTCACCATCGAACAGCAGAAGCGCATCGCCAGCCAACAACTATCTGCTGTCGATCGCACTGCGACTACAATGAACGAATTGAGCGAATCAAGCAAAGCTTGTGCCTCGGAAGCCGAAGCTGCTGCTTTCGGGGCAGCCCAAGCCCTGAAACTTGCAGCAGGAGGCAGTCAAGCAGTAGACAATACCTTGAAAGAAATGGCAACTTTGACAGAAAATGTCGGAGAAATTCAAAAACAAATTTTACGTTTGAGCGAGCAAACCGATCGCATTGGCAATATATCCAGTTTAGTCAGCGATTTAGCCAACCAAACAAATATGCTCGCCCTTAACGCTGCTGTCGAAGCAGTAAGAGCCGGTGAAAGCGGTAAAGGATTTGCTGTTGTTGCTAGCGAGATTCGCAAATTAGCCGATCGCAGCAAGGAATCTGCTAGCAATATCAATGCTTTAGTTGCAGAGATCCAGAAAGCCATTACTTCGACAGCAACAGCGACGGATGACGGCACAAAAACTGTAGAAAATGGAGTAAAAATTGCCCGAAAAACCGCAGACGCATTTGCTGGGGTAGCCCGGGCGATCGAGCGCATTGCAGCAAACAGCAAACAAATTTCCGTTACATCGAAAAACCAGGCAATCGCCATTCAGGATGTAGTTGAATCCGTCAACTCTCTTCACCTCGCTACTCAGGAAACTGCCTCCGGTATTTCTCAAGTCAAACTCGGCATTGCTCAACTAAACCAAGCAGCCCAAAATCTCAAATCAGCAGTGTAGTTGAAGGAAGTAAGATTTATTTATTACTGATTATCGATTATCGATTATCGATTACCAATTACCAATTACCCATGATTAATAAATTTTTCCAAAAAATTCAAAACCGACTGCTACTGCTTTTAATTTTAAGTACCTTGATTCCAGTATCTCTTGTTGGCTGGTATGGAATTTCCTCTTCCGAAGCAGCACTCCAAACCTTAGCCTTAACTAATCTTACTGAAAGTGTCACCTCCAGCGGAGAGCAAATTGTCAACAAACTAGAAAATATCAGTTACGATGTTTTATTCTTCAGCAAATCTCCTGCTCTTCAAGGAATAATTAGAGCTAGAGATGGAAATGGAGCAGACAAAGAAACTAATTCAACTTATCAAAATTGGGTCGATCGAATGCAAATCACATTTGCATCAATGATGGCAATTAAGCAATCTTATATGCAATTGCGTTATATAGATGAGAATGGCAACGAACTCGTGCGCGTAAATTCTGACGGCCAAACGCTCAAAATAGTTCCAACTTCAGAACTACAAAATCAGGCTCATAGGGATTACTTTTACTTAACTATGAAGCTAAAACCGGGCGAAATTTATGTGTCTCAATTCAATCTCAATCAGGAGCGCGGTAAAATAGAAATTCCTTACAAGCCAACCATTCGTCATGCCACTCCTGTTTTTAATACCAAAGGAGAAAGAAAAGGCATTTTGATTGCCAATTCTTTGGGCAAGAATCTGATTGATATAGTTAAAAACATGAATCATGATAATTCAGAGAAAGGTTTTATGTTAAATCAAGATGGTAGCTACATCTACCATCCCACTTCTAAAAAAGAATGGGGTTATGAAAAAAAAACGAATGAAAATGTCCAAAAAGATTATGTGGCAGAGGTGGTGACACAAATACTTTCTGGTGGCAAAGGCAATATTGACCTCGGCGATCGAGTGATTAGCTATGATACAGTCTTTCTTAGTAAAGAAAACAATAACAAATTTATAGTGATTGTGAATCAAGCACCTAAATATTCGCTGTTTGCTTCTATTTTTGTTTTAAAAAAAATAGCTACTATTATTGCTGTATTGTCCCTGGGTACTGTTCTGGGATTAGGATTTTTGGTGCTGCGACAACTAATTAAGCTGATTCGAGGATTAATCTATCAAATATCGTCATTCTCTATGCAAATATTATCTAATATGAATGAGCAGGAGCAAGTCGTCGGTCAGCAATTTCTCTCAGTCAATGAAACAACTGCAACCTTAGAACAATTGGGCATATCTTCTCGGGAGACAGCCGAGCAAGCTGAGGCTGTTGCCGTCGCTGCTCGCCAAGCTTTAATCCTCGCGCAAGAAGGAACTCAAAAAGTTGAAGAAACTCTCAATCAAATGCTGAGTCTTAGACAAGCTGTGGCGGCAATTTCTCAGCAAAATCAGCGCCTGGGGGATAGCACAAGTCAGATTGGCAATATCTCGACTTTGGCAAATTTAGTTAGCGATTTAGCCACTCAGACAAATATGCTGGCTCTTAACGCGGCTGTGGAAGCTGTCAGGGCTGGTGAGTATGGTAAAGGTTTTGCGGTGGTAGCCAGCGAGATCCGTAAATTAGCAGATGAAAGCCAACAAGCGGCGCAAAAGATTAATGGTATTATTCCAGAAATTAAGGGAGCGATCGACTCGACGGTGAAAGCAACGGAAGAAAGCCGCAAAACAGTCGCGGCAGGGGTGAAAACAGCGCAGGATACAGCAGAGGCTTTTACGGGGGTTCGGGAAGCTTGCAATCTGGTGTTTGCTAGCAATCAACAAATTTCTTTCAATATTAAACAGCAGGCGATCGCGATCGGGCAAGTAGGTGATGAAATGAATTCTCTCAACCGCACTGCATCTCAAACTATTAGCGGCATTACTCAAGTCAAAGTAGGTACTCAAAAACTTAATGAAGCTGCTTTAAATCTTAAGTCTATAGTTTAAGAGTGAAGCTCAAAAACGGATTGTATCACGGATGTCAAGGATAGAATTACCAATTACTAATTACCAATTACCAATGACCAATTACCAATGCCCAATGCCCTGTTTGGCCTTCTTCCCAATGACCAATTACCAATGCCCAATGCCCTGTTTGGCCTTCTTCCCAATGCCCTGTTTGGCCAATGCCCAATGCCCAATGACCAATGACCAATTCCCCAAAAACACCTATGATAATTGAAGATGAAGAACTTCGAGATGTATTTAAAATTGCTAGTGAAGAACACTTGCAGAAACTAGACGATGGATTGCTGTACTTGGAACAACATCCGGGGGACTCAGCTAAGTTAGAAGAATTGCTGCGGGAAACTCATTCTCTTAAAGGCGATGCTGGGATGTTGGCGGTAAAAAATGTAGCATCTTTAGCTCATCAAATAGAGCATATTTTGGGAGGTGTCAAGCGGGGAGAGACTCAACTAACTTCAGAAATTAGCGATCGACTTTCGCAAGGTTTAGACGCCATCCGCAAACTCGTTGACGAAGCCGTGACTGGTCAAGATTCCGGTGTCAATACCTTTTACGTGCTCGCCAGCATGATGGGTGCTTCTAACAAGCCCCTGCCCGCCCTCCCCATAGCAGATCCAGAATCTTCAAACGTACCAGAAGAAGAATTTATACAAACGCAACTTATTGATTCGTCTGCTGCGGAACCCGAAACAAATAGTGAAACTTATTCCGCCGCTAATTTAGATAAAAATTATTCTTTTTCGACTCTACAATCCGAGCAAGAATTGTTGCTGCAATCTCACAACTTGCCTGGGGCTTCTGCCCCCGCTGCTGCATCGGCTTCCCAACCCGCTGTTAGCAGTTCTTCAATTTCGTCTTACCGCATCGAAACAATTCGCGTTGCCACCCAAAATTTAGACGATTTAATGACTCAAGCTGGTGAACTTACTGTTACAAAAACTCGGTTAGTACACCGACTTGCTGATATCGAAAAACTGACAAATTTGTGGGAAAGTTGGAGCAGAGAAGCTTTTATGAATCGGTTGGCTTTTCATCAGATAGAATCCGACAAAAATGCTTTTCAACAAAATGCCCTCATCATGCAGTTACAGAATTATTACCAGCGTACAGAAGAACGTTTAGAACGTCTGGGAACTCTAGTAAATAGATTGAAAAATCGAGTTGATGAAGATACTGCAAGACTCGAATTAATTGCGGAAGAGTTGGAATCAGGAATTCGCACTCTCAGACTGCTGCCTTTGTCTACTATTTTTAATCTATTTCCACGAGCAGTTAGAGACTTGGCTAAGCGGGAAGGGAAAGAGGTTAAATTAGTCATTGAAGGTGGGGAAACTCGAGCTGACAAACGCATTCTAGAAGAAATGAAAGACCCTTTAATGCACCTGATTCGGAATGCGATAGATCACGGAATTGAGACGCCAGCCGAACGCGAAAAGCTCGGCAAGCATCCCGCAGCTACTCTCCGAATTAAAGGCTACCATACTGCTAGCAATATTATTATTGAAGTTGCTGATGATGGTCGGGGGCTGAATCTCGATCGCATCAAACAAACTGCTGTCAAACGCAACATCTGCACGCCGGAAGAACTGGCGGTGATGACAGAAAGCCAAATTCAATCGCTGATTTTTGCTGCGGGTTTTTCAACCAGAACATTTGTTACTGAAATCTCTGGAAGAGGGGTAGGTTTGGATGTAGTTAGGACTAATGTTGAAGCATTAAAAGGTCGCATTCAAGTTGAATCAGATCTCGGAAAAGGATGCACTTTTCGCCTGCAACTAAGTACGTCTTTAGCTACTGCTAATGTATTAATATTAGCGGTTAATGGCATTGCTTATGCGCTGCCAGTCGAGTTTATTGAAACTGCAATATTAGTCCGCTCTTCGGATGTTTTTTCTCTCGAAAGCAAGGCGACGGTGATTTTAGACTCTCAGCCTTTGTCAGTTGCTTATTTGGCAGATTTACTAGAATTAAATGATACAGATTGGTTGCACAATAATCGGGAGTGGAGACAGGAAACTTGGAGAGAATTCAAGAGAAATACAGAGGTAGAATCGGTGAATCATAATTCTCGGAAAATGCCTTGTATTGTTTTGAAAGTTGGGGAGGAAAGATTGGGATTATTTATAGATGCTTTGATTGACGAACAGGATGTGGTGATTAAACCTCAAAGTCAATTGCTGAAACGGGTGCGAAACGTTTCTGGTGCAACGATTCTGGGGACGGGGGAAGTTTGTATGGTGCTCAATCCCCACGATTTGATAAAATCTGTACGCAAGCAAGTTTTGTTGGGTGGGGTTGGGGGTGCCCGATCGCCAATTGAGACAGTCAGCCGAAAACAAGTTATACTTTTAGCAGAAGATTCGATCGCTACCCGCACTCAAGAAAAGCGCATTCTGGAAGGTGCAGGTTATGAAGTGGTGACAGCAGTGGACGGGTTGGATGCTTTCAATAAATTAAAAACTCGCTATTTTGATGCTCTGATTTCTGACGTACAAATGCCTAATTTGGACGGTTTGGGACTGACTGCTAAAATTCGTCAGCAAAAAGAATACAGTGAGTTGCCGATTATTTTGGTGACATCTTTGGCGTCTGATGAAGATAGAAAAAGAGGGGCTGATGCTGGCGCTAATGCTTATATTCCTAAAGGTACTTTCAATCAAGATGTATTAATCGAGACTTTAAAAAGGTTAGTTTAATTGTTAGTTATTGGTTGTTGGTAATTAGTTATTAGTTATTGGTTATTGGTTATTGGTTATTGGTTATTTGTTATTTGTTATTTACTACCAATTAGCAATTGCCAATGCCCTGTTTGCCCCATGCCCCATGCCCCATGCCCCATGCCCCATGCCCTGTTTGCCCCATGCCCCATTCCCTATGCCCCATGCCCCATTCCCAATTGCCAATTACCTAAAATAACTGATGTTGTCGCCCATTAAAGTATTGTTAGTAGAAGATTCCCCAGTAGCTACGATCGTTCTCAAGCGCATTTTGGATGCTTCGCCAGAAATCCAGGTTGTCGGAACGGCTTCTAACGGGTTAGAAGCCCTAGAATTAATCCCGAAACTTCAACCGGAAGTCATCTGTACGGATTTGAATATGGCACAAATGAACGGGTTAGAGTTCACGCGGGAAGTGATGAAAAAATACCCGCGACCAATTTTAATAATTAGTGCTTCTGTACAAGCAAAGGATACTCAAAATGTATTTGAATTAATGAAAGCAGGTGCATTAGATATTTTTCCGAAACCCATTGGCGGGTTGGCGTCTGATTACGATCGCTTGGGGAATGAATTAATCGCTAAAGTTAAAGTGTTGTCGGGAGTTAAAGTATTTACGCGACATCAAAGGCTTGGAGGAATCGAAACAGCCGAGCATCGCCCAAGCAAAAAAAATTATCAATTACCAATTCATAATTACCAATTATCTAGCAAAAATCTCAATTCTCATACTATTAAGTTATTGGCTGTTGGCGCGTCTACAGGCGGGCCGCAAGCGCTACACTCGATTATTTCCAAGTTTCCGGCTAATTTGCCAGTACCGGTGATTTGCATCCAGCATATCAGTGAAGGATTTTTGCAAGGATTGGTTGACTGGTTGGGTTTTGAATCTAAACTGCCGGTGAAAATAGCGGGTTTTGGGGAATGGCCGCAAGCTGGAATTGTTTATTTCCCGCCAGAAAAACGTCATTTAGAATTGGATGCTCAAGGGCGTTTTATTTATTCTGAAGCTGCTAGTGAAGCGGGACATTGCCCCTCTGTAACGGTAACATTTAAGTCAGTTGCTAGTTTTTATGGTCGCGGGGCTGCGGGAGTGTTGCTAACAGGAATGGGGCGAGATGGTGCTGAGGGTATGTTGGCGATCGCCCGAGCCGGCGGTTTGACTATTGCTCAAAATGAGGCTAGTTGTGTTGTGTTTGGAATGCCGAAAGAGGCGATCGCCCTGGGTGCAGTCCAGCACGTTTTACCCGTCAGTGCGATCGCTCCTCTGCTGTTGGCAAAATTAAAAGTTTAGGAGTTAGGGAGAATCTAGATGCAGACGGCGGTTCAAACCCCTTCTATACAAACGATGTCCGCCGGACGCCGACTGAATAGAATAACATAAAACGTAATTTAAACGGTCTGATCTTCAACCCGCGGAGGCGGGTTTTGCTTGTATAGACGCGGTTTCAACCGCCGAGTCTTCTTTTATGATTTGATATTGATAAACTTACCAATTACTTCGCGCAACTTGTCAGCATCAAAGGGCTTAGTTAAATACTCGGTTGCTCCTGCCAAACGCCCCTGTACTTTATCAAATGCTCCATCTCTGGCTGTCAGCATCACGATCGGCAAATTCTGAAACTGAGGTAAGCTTCGCACCGTGCGGCAGAGCTCCAATCCGTCAATCCCAGGCATCGAAACATCGAGCAACAAAACCGAAATTTGTTCGTGATAAATTGTTGACAAAGCATCAACTGCATTGTCTGTCACGAGAACTCGAAACTCTTTGCTTAAGGCTTGTTTGACCAGTCCTTGCATGACGACGCTATCATCAACTGCCAAAATAGTTGGTACTTGACTGCTAGTTGCAGACATATTCTTCTCCCGGTTTATTTATAGTTCTTGAAAATAGAAAACATAATTCCCGCCGTCAGTCGATTGTAGATTTTAGATTTTAGATTGACTGTTCCAGATGAATCTGGGAGCTTGAACTTGAGTCTAAAATTGCGATCTCGACCCTCAAAATTGTCGGCAAGCAAGTATCGGTTTTTGGGTGGGTCATTTTTCGAGAGTGCCTTCGGATAAATAGTGCCCAACTCCGTTGGAGCATTAGCAGAAACTTCACCCCTGTTTTTTTGACCTCAAACTCGAAAAAACAGATTGCCCGAGGGGTCGATCGGCGATGACAACAGTTGCAAAATCTGCATCTCAACCGTCAAACCCTTGATGGTGGAGTTTGAACAACTATTGTTACAAAGTTTAACATTTTCGGTGTTTGTGTAGTCGCTCTCCTAACTTTTGTTGAGTTGCCTGTGCAACAGCCCGGTAAACCGTACTGGTATTGTGACACAAACCAATTATTTTAATCTACCAGCAAGCCTGCTACCCACGATTAGATCTGTCTGTTAAAATACTATTAAACTTATTAAGAAATTCTCTGTAAGCTATCCGCCATAGATTTTTGAAGGGTGCTTCGTCCCCACGGAGGCTCTTAGATTCACCCAGCCTCTGGCACATCAAAAGCATAGTCAACTCGAAGTATAATTTCTACAGTATTAGAGCTGCGGTACTCTAACTCCCATAACTCAAAAGTTTCCATGTCAGTCAAGAGGTTGGTCTGAGTTTGGCGCCAGCAGCCTGCGCTCGACTTGCGATCGCAGTCTCCCGGGACAAAATTCATAGCTCGTTTTTCTCCTCGGTCAGTATTGATTAGGGCGGTTGCCAGCAACTAGATGGGCACTTATACATGATGAAAGCACCCTTGCCTCTTGGTAAAACAGTGTTCGATCTCGATCGCACCGACTTGTATCAACTTCTGGGTTCCGATCCAGAGGCTTGCTTTGACGATTTGGTAGGCTTGGCCGCCAGGATGAGCGGAACTCCTATTGCTTTTTTGAGTTTGATTGATGCCTCGGGCCACTGGTTGAAGTCGCAGTTGGGTATCGATCGAAGTTTGGCACACCGTTACCTGAATTTTTGCGATCGCTGCTATACCGGTCAAATTCCCGCACAGTTGGGCGCGAGTTCCAACTCTAACTCGGAATTTGACCGGGACATTCCCCTACAAAAACCTGCGGTTGCTGCGGCAGAAGCGATCGCACCCTTGACAAATTCCTGCAATAAACCGCCTGCCATCGTTGTCCGAGATGCTTCCACAGACGTGCGATTTGCTCAGCACCCGCTAGTTGTTTCCTACCCCTTCATCAAATTTTACGCTAGCATCCCAGTCGTCACCTCAGATGGGCAGATGCTGGGCGCGATCTGTGTCATGGATTCCGTATCTAAAGACTTGACAAAAAATACGATTGATGGTATAGAGATTTTAACTCGGCAAGTTGCGAGTTTGGTGGAGCTGCGGTGGCAATTAGTCAAAGCCCAGAAAGAGGTGGCAGAGGTAGAAGATATCGCTTCACAGGGCCAGCAAATCTCGGAGTTAGCCCGATCGAACCAGGAGTTTTTCTGGGCAGTACAGACTTCAGAGAAGGACACAAGAATATTCCCAACAAAAAAGCTGTCGGTGCTCGAAACAGGCAAATCTCAGGAGTTGCGGGAAACTTCAGCGGGCATGAGGCGCGATCGCGATCCCAAACAAATTCCTGAAATAGCGACCGAGCGGCAATCAATGGCAGACTTGCTACACGAGCGATCGCGCTTGGCAATGCTGCAAGCTAAAGTTGGTGCAGCTCTCGGACAAGGCGGGACAATACCGGCCACCCTCAACCGCTGCACCGACGCAATGGTAGACCATCTCGACGCCACAGCAGCCAGCATCTGGACGTTCAACCCGCAGATAGAGCGGTTAGAATTGCAGGCCGATTCAGGAGTCAGCAGCCAAGATTGGGAACGGCTAATAGAAGATTGGCTGCGAGAAGAAACGGGAAAACTCGAAACGGCTCCTCTGTGCTTGCTGTCGAATCAGTCCCTCTGGGTCATTGCCTATCCCCTGATTGTGGAGGAACGACTGGTGGGAGTGATGGCTGTATGCAGCAGCGCCGCTGCCACGGAGGGGGCGCTAGAAGTTCTGGGGTGGATGGCTAATGCCATTGGCGTGGCGATCGATCGTGTCAAGGCCCGAGAAGAATTGTTGAGCCGCCGGGAAAGTCTGCTGTTTGGCCTCGCCAGTCAGATGCGGAATTCTTTAGACCTCGACAAAATTTTAGATACGGCTGTTAATGAAATTCACAGCTTGTTGCAGGTTGACCAGTGCTACTTTTTGTGGTATTCAGTATCGCGGCAGGGGCAGCCGAGTTTTGCGATTACCCACGAGGCGGCAAATCCCGAACAGCAAGAGCGACTCGCCGATTACCCGATCGCACAAGTAACGCTACTAGCCGAGAAAATTCGCGATCGCCAAACGCTTCGCATCGGCGACACTGCCACAGCAGCCTGCATAGACTCCGCCACGCGAGCTTTTTTAAGGAGTGTCGGGATTGTTTCTAAGCTGCTGCTACCGCTCAAGACTCACTCCGGTCAAATGGGGGCGATAGTTTGCAATCATTACAGCAGCCGTTCCTGGGCGGCCAGCGAAGTGGAATTGCTGCAAGCGGTGGTGGATCAACTGGCGATCGCGATCGACCAAGCCGAACTTTACGCCCAAACTCGGGCGGCAGCCTTAGCAGCAGAAACTCAAGCCCGACAACTGACTGAAACTTTGCAGAGTTTGCAGCAAAAAGAAGCTCAGCTCATTCAAAACGAAAAAATGTCCTCTCTCGGTCAAATGGTTGCCGGCGTCGCCCACGAAATTAACAATCCGGTTAATTTTATTTACGGCAACTTGACTTATTGCGAGCAGTACATGAAAGATCTGCTGGATTTGCTGCGCTTGTATCAAAAGCACTACCCCGAACCTTGCGAGGAAATTCTCGACAAAAGCGAAGAAATTGATGTGGATTTCGTAGTGCCAGATTTGCTGAAAATTCTGTCTTCGATGGAGATGGGAGCCGAACGCATCCGGCAAATCGTCCTATCCCTGCGGAACTTCGCGCGGCACGACGAAGCCGAGAAGAAGCCGGTGGACATTCACGAAGGGATTGACAGCACGCTGCTGATTTTGCACAGCCGCTTGAAGTCAAACGGGCCGATACCGGGAATTCAGGTAATTAAAGACTACGGCGACTTGCCCAAGGTAGAATGCTATGCCGGTCAGCTCAACCAAGTATTTATGAATATTTTGGGAAATGCGATCGACTCCTTGGAAAATCAGCCCGCACCCAAGACGATCGAAATCTCGACGGCGGTGGTGTCCCAAGACTCGGATCGAGGTGAGTCACGAAAGTCTCTCGGTAAACTTGTGGTGATTCGGATTCGCGACAGCGGGCCGGGATTGACCCAAAAAGCTAAATTGTGCTTGTTTGACCCTTTCTTTACCACTAAACCAGTGGGCAAAGGCACGGGACTCGGCTTGTCCATTAGCTACCAGATTGTGGTGGAAAAACACGGCGGCAGTTTGAAGTGTATCTCAGAACCCGGACAGGGAGCGGAGTTTTGGATTGAAATCCCGCTGTCTCAACGGGCTGTTGTCAAAGAATAAACTGGCGGGCGATCGGTTTGGCAAACATTTTTTAAACTTTCTTGTCAAAGTGCTTGACAGATTCTGGTGTTTGAGTGTTAATATGATAAAGGTTAAGACGTTGGGGCGTCGCCAAGTGGTAAGGCAGCTGGTTTTGGTCCAGCCATTCAGAGGTTCGAATCCTTTCGCCCCAGTTAAATAGTTTTTAATATTTTTGATGAAAGGGCGGTTGAAACCGCGTCTACACAGGCAAAACCCACTCCAAGCGGGTTGAAGAGTGGGTAGTTAAAATTACCAGAAAGAATTGGTTGAAAGCCTCTCCCTTTGAGGGAGAAATTAAAATCAGACTATTCATTACTCCAATCCTCTTCCTTCTAGGTAGAGGTCGCTTTCAAACTGTCAACTGTCAACTGTCAACTGTCAACTGTTGAACTTATTCTCTCTTAGTCCGCAGAGGCGGACATCGTTTGTATAGACGCGGTTTCAACCGCCGTCCGATCTTATCTTTGATTGTAGTTGTTCGCACATCCGATCGCTGCTAATTGCTGGGTTCGCGAGCATTTAATCGATCGAATACCTGTCGAGAAATTGCCGGAAATGCTGTTTCGTCCTTGGCATAAGCCACATCGTCTGCGAAAACGACTAAGATATAAATCGCGCGATCGTCCAAAGTTCTGACAAATGCCGCTTCGCTGCGGGAACGAGAGGTATAGCCAACTTTGGAACCAAAATAAATATTAGTTGGCAAAGATTCGCCGAGAAATCCTTGTATTGAGTTGCTAGGGTCATTTTTCCATGCCTTAGGGTCTAAATCTCTCGTCAGCAAGTAAGCCATTTTGCGGCTGGCGAGGCTAGAAACCGCCTGCCTAGTATAGATTTCATATATTAATCTGCCGGCTTGGTCAGTAGTTACTTGATTGCGAATCGGCTGAGAATCATCGCCCCGCAATTGCAAATCGCGACCGACTGGGCCTTCTTGCCTTAAATAGTATATGGGATAATTTTTGGTGCTTATACGAATATCATTGTAGCCTGCTGACTGGAAAAAAGTGTTAATTTGCCTGCGCTTTTGCAGCCATGTTTGCAACTCTTCTCCTCCGAGCCGTCCGCCGGATTTTGTATCGGTGAGTTTGTCTAAAATCCTGCTGGCAGAATCGTTGTTGGAGATGCGAATCATTTGTTCTAGGTCGTTTTTAAATGCAGATTCTCTTTCCGTAATTATGCCTTTTTCTATGGCTGAGTAAAAGGCTGCCATCCAAAATAACTTGGCAACGCTAGCAGGAAATCTGAGAGTTTGATTTTGATATCCGGCGAAGGTATGATTTTGGGGATTGCTAACATCAAATAAGCTAATTGATAGCTTGTCTGCTGGCAATCCTTTGCTGGTGGCAATGTTCACAGCTTCATCAACAATCCCTTGCAATTCTTGAGAATAAACTGGATTGGGAGGTGTTTTGATGTTGTAGGTGAAGGTAGGATCGCTTTGACTATCGACTACATTTTGGGATGTTGGAATTGTCGGTGGCGAGATAGCCTCTTGAGACAATATGACGGGTGGCTCTGGGGCGCGGCGAGTTCTGAAGGGCATTGTCAGGAGCCAAAAAAATGCGATCGCCCCCGCAATTAAACACAAAATGTTGCGGTATTTGAGCCGAGACAATTTTGCCCTCAGTCGCCGGCGAGATGGCGTTGGGCGATCGGTAATCAGGCGTCGGGGTTCAACTGGACGATCGCTGATTTGCCGACGAGATGGCGTTGGACGATCGCTAGTTTGGCGTCGGGGCTCAACTGGACGATCGGTGATGACGCGTCGGGGTTGGACTGGACGATCGGTAATTTGGCGTCGAGGCTCCACTGGACGATCGCTAGTTTGGCGTCGGGGCGCGACTGGACGATCGGTGATGAGACGTTGGAACCAGATTGAGATTTGGAGCCAGATTGGGCGTTGGAGCAAGATGAGGCGTTGGAGCCAGATTGAGCTTTGGAGCCAGATGAGTCGTTGGAGCGAGATGAGGCGTTGGAGCCAGATTGGACGATCGCCGATTGGGCGTCGGGATTGGATAGGACGTTGGGGTTTGACTGGGCGATCGCTGCTTGCGCGTCGGGATTGGACTGGACGCTCGCTGCTGTGGCGTCTGGGTTGGATCGGACGTTGGGGTTCGATTGGGCGGCGTCGGCGGTCTACTTGCATTACAGTGTTGTGGTATCAAACTCGCACGATCAGTTTATAATAGGGGGGCGTCCAAATGACAAGGCTGTCGATCTAGTCCGCTCTCGTAAATTTCATCTAGCGGTTAGGCTGATTGAGAGTTCTAATAATTATAAAGGTTTCAGGATAGCACTCAGTTGAAGCAAAATCCCTAGAAAAACATGAGAAATTTTTGGAGTCTGGCTGTTTTGGGATTTGCGATCGCCTGGGTGAATAATTATTTGATACCTGATTTTTGGGCATTGCAGTCTCAACCTGCTGTTGCTGTTGTCGATCGACAAACAGAAGCACGCGGCCCGGATGTAGCGGCTGAGTCGATCGGAGACAGCGAAAATCGGGAACCCAAAAACAAGCAAAGTGTTTCTAGTTTCCTCAGGCTGTTTCAGGACTTGAACAACATACCTGAAATTCCCTATTCCCAATTGCTGGAAGTCTTGGCGAGACGACCAGACTCAGAAAATACGGCCAGAGAAACCGCTATACTACCCGAAGACATAGCACGTTTTGAAAAGATTGTACAGTATGCCAAACAGGAAAATTTGCCCGATCGCCCGATCGGACAAATCATCCAGGCGATCGGCGATAACTTCCTAGGAAAGCCCTACGTCGAGGGTTTGCTGGACAAATCCGGCGAAGAAAAGTTGATCGTAACGTTGAATAAATTTGATTGCGTTTTGTTTGTAGAGACTGTTTTGGCTATTTCCAGAGGCGTAGCAGTCAAAGATTACGAATATCAAAATTTTGTAAATCGCATAGAAGAACAGCGGTATTTAAACGGTAAAATGAACGGTTATTGCAGCCGCCTGCACTATTTTTCAGAATGGATTAAAGACAATCAAAAACGGCAAACCGTAGAAAACATTACCGCTCAGTTGGGCGGAGTGCCGATGAATAAAACACTAAATTTCATGAGCCAGCACCGCAGCAGTTACCCGCAAATGGCAAAAGATGAAGCAACTTATCAGTGCATAGTCAGCCAAGAAGCAGAATTAGCCAAAACTACGGTTAATTACATCCCGACAAATCGGATCAAAAGTATTTATTCCCAGTTAAAGCCTGGGGATATTGTGGCAGTAGCCACGGATGTTAAAGGATTGGATGTCACCCACACGGGTTTTGTGTACAGGAATGCAGACGGGAATCTCGGCTTAATTCACGCTTCGCCGGCTGGGGCTGTGACAGTTGCTTACGACTTGCACAGATATATTAGCAGAGTCGAAAGTGCGATCGGTATTGTAGTTGCTAGAGCAAAAACACCTAATCCAATTCGTTCGTAGTGAGGACTTCAGTCCTTCTTTATGCGGACTAAAGTCCTCACTACAAACCAGATTGTAGTGATGAGTTCAGTCCTTCTTTATGCGGACTAAAGTCCTCACTACAAACCAGATTGTAGTGATGAGTTCAGTCCTTCTTTATGCGGACTAAAGTCCTCACTACAAACCAGATTGTAGTGATGAGTTCAGTCATTGATGAATGCGGACTAAAGTCCTCACTACAAACCAGATTGTAGTGATGAGTTCAGTCCTTCTTTATGCGGACTAAAGTCCTCACTACAAACCAGATTGTAGTGATGAGTTCAGTCATTGATGAATGCGGACTAAAGTCCTCACTACAAACCAGATCGAGGTTTGACAAAAAAGCAGATCATCTCAATTTTCCCTTCAGCCCTACCACCAAAATCCACCCCAAAGTACATCCCAAAATATAGCCAATAAAATCCTCCCCCGAAAAGCCACTACCCAGAAATAAACGCCCAAATAATGTAGCGCGAATAGCTTCCAAAAAAGGAGGTTTCCACAGTTGGCTAAATTCAATGAGACAGTTAAAAATAAAAACTCCCCAGGCAATTTTAGTCGGAGAAATTTGGGGAAACATGAAAACAATTAGCAGAATTAAGAAAATTTGGTAGAGAAAATCACCAAAATAATCGTTAAAAAACTCTCGCCCCGGCCCCGAATAGAATTCGCTGCTTAAA
The DNA here is from genome assembly GCF_020883145.1 of Microcoleus sp. CAWBG27. Lineage (NCBI taxonomy): Bacteria > Bacillati > Cyanobacteriota > Cyanophyceae > Oscillatoriales > Microcoleaceae > Microcoleus > Microcoleus sp. CAWBG27. The sequence goes on along the minus strand of NZ_JAHREU010000008.1, from coordinate 39,330 downwards.
CCGACAATCAAAATAGGGATGATAGTCAATAAAAGAGCAACTCGATAGTTGAAAAAGCGATGCGCGCGATTAAAAGGTGATGCCATTTTAAGTATTAGTAGTAAGGTGCGTCAGTTGGCACGATTTTAGATACCATTGAAAATCTCTGTGCTGACGCACCGTGGCAACTATTGGCTGTTCGCCAAGAATCGAACATAATATTATTCATCAAATCTGGTGTTATAGAACAAGTTCGCTGCGAGATACCTTACTGCTTCTAGCAGGATTTGGTGTTAATTCGGGCGGTGCAACTTGAACGCTTCCCCATTCAGTCAAAAAGCTTTTCAGCAAAACCTCTTGCTGAGTGCGAAATGCCTCGACATTTGCCCCTCGATTCATAATCACAAACCACACGGTTTCTTGTTTTTGAGTGGGTAGCGCTCCGCCCAAAGCGCTAACATTATCCAACGTGCCAGATTTGACTACTGCTAGCTTTGGCAGCGCCCGTTCTGACAAGATTCCTTTATCTTTGCCAACTACAGTTAAGACATCAGCAACTGTCATGTTGTAAGGTTGCAGGTAGCGTTCTAAAGCGATAAATAACCCGCAGGCAGCCCTAGGAGAAATGCGATTGTCGTCGCTCAATCCGGAACCGTTGACGAGTTGAATTTCGGCGGAAGGAACTCCGGTTGCTGCTGCTGCTTTTTGCGCGACTGTTTTGGCGCCACCGACAGTATCAGCTAGCATATCTGCCATGAGATTGTTGCTGTACTGATTCATTTTTTTGATCAGTTCGGCGAGGGGTAAAGAATAATGTTTGGCTAACGGTACGGCGCTGGGACGTGCTGGCAAAACTTTGACATTACCATCAATTAATATTTGGGGCTTCGGTGTATTGGGAGGAAGTGTTTGATACTGGGCGGCGGCTTCGCTGGGCCAGATTTCACTGTTCAATGCTTGTTTGAGCAATTCTCCTGATTTGAGGGGATTTAATTCAAAGTTCATGTAAAATTTACCGACAATAATTAAAGTGCCGGTGACTCGTTTGATGCCTTTTTTATTTAAGATGTTACCGAGGCCGATCGCCTCTTCCCACACAAACAACGGATCTTCACTGCCCTCAATCACTAAATCGCCTTTTAATACACCGTCTTTGATGGTGCCGTTGGTACTAATTTCGGTGATAAATTGATGTTCCGGCCCGAATTGTTGGAGGGCTACCAGAGATGTTGCTACTTTGGTAATGGAAGCGGCTGACAGAGGAACTGTACCTTGATGATTGGCGAGTAATGTATTGCCCGATTGCATCCAGATTCCTTGGTCTTCTTTGGCAGAACCTTGGGCCGTCAATCCGTTGAGATATTGCTGGATTTTGGTATTTGTGGCGGTTTCGGGATTGTTGACAGAGACTGTTAACGGCTGATTTGGTTTAACTGGCGGCGGGGAAGATTCGGCTACAGGAGAAGGAGAGGGAGTTGTAACTTGGGGTGATTCGGTAGCGGCGCATCCGGTGATAATTGCGAGAAGGCCGATCGAGCTTACAGCAGTCAAGTAGCGGTTTTTCAGCATTACCTTCATTTTTTCCATCAAATTTACGATCGTCTTTCGGCATACCCGATGGAAAGTTTAGCATTAGCTCGCGCCTCTTCCTTCTGCGCTCTTCCTTCGCGCGCTAGCGCTTATGCGCGGCTTCGCCTAACGCGTCTTCGCGGTTCGTTAAATATAGATATCTTGGAAATGCTTCGGGTTTTATCTTCAGCGCCTGGGGTTCTCACCCCAGGCCGATCGCAATCGCAAATTCAAGGGAAAACTGGTTTATCCAGCTATACTGCCCATACTCCCCATACTCAGGGGTACCATTTCGCCGTGCATCGTCAGGCCTAATAACATCGGCTCATTAACTCGAATCAACTCTCCTGTAAGCGCGCAGCGTTCTTCCTGCTGTGCTGTGGCGTTAATGCTGGCTCGAATATCCGATCGACAAAACATCTGACGATACTCTCCAGACTTCTGCTGGACGTAATTCCAGAGCAAATCTCGAATCAAAGCTTGATAGCCTTGATTCCCAGCAAGCTCTTTCAATCTCTCCTTGAGCTCTCTTTCCAATCGAATGCTGGTGACTTCCATTTCGGTGGTTGAGGTTCTAGGTAGGGTATGCATAATTTTTCTCCGTGACGGGTGGACATATCTGTAATATCAGTGTAGTATGTTTAAAGCTAGATTTAAAGGTCTCAGATCACTATTCTGCCTACTGTGAAATTTTTCCCCACCTATTCTACTTATCAACTCAAGTGCGATCGCCCCAGGGGTGGCGCTGAGTCCTCACGGCAAGTCTTTGGGACGGGTTTGGCGAGCCTCACAGCGACCTCGTGGGCTGGGACAAGCCCAATTAAACCCGGTTATAGTGGATTAGGACTAATTGCAGAAATTAATGACAACGAGGTAGACCGGGACGGTCTGGAAGTGGCACGGCCACATCATAAAGATACGCGAAGCGGGAGGTACAGCTAAACGACTGTACCAACACAAGATGAAAATTTGCATGAAAGCAGTTTTTCTGGCCCCCGCTTCACTCGTAGGAGAAGCGGGGGCATTTGATTGGAGATTGGAGCAATTTGGCAAGGCTTGGGGAACTAGCGAAAACTAGATGTAGCCAATGCTGGGAAGTATTCCAAATCTAAAATCTAAAATCTAAAATCTAAAATCTAAAATCCAAACGAGGAGGAGCAAGCCGTGACCGTAGTAACTGATGTATTGAGGCAATCTGTTGTGGTATTTTCTCAAAATTACCTACCAATGAGCCGTGTCAACATCAAACGGGCGATCGTACTTTTGGTAACAGGCAAGGCTGAACCTCTGGATTTTAGCACCGGCAATGGCTATGTAGTGCGATCGCCCAGCACCAGCATCCACGTACCCGAACAAATCCGCTTGACTTTTGGTAACAGGGAACGGCTGTGGAAAGTTCCGCCGGTCAATCGCCGGGAAGTTCTGCGCCGAGACTCTCATGCTTGCCAATACTGCGGCAGCAACCGGCATTTGACGCTGGATCACGTGATGCCTCGATCGAAGGGCGGGCTGCATACTTGGGACAACGTGGTGACTGCTTGCGAACGGTGTAACTCTCGTAAGGGCGACAGAACTCCCATAGAAGCTCAAATGCCTCTGCGAACCAAGCCAAAGGCTCCCATTCACCCCACTGTTGCTTTTGCCGAAATGTTTTGGCACGAATACCAAATTGGGGAATAGGGCATTAGTCAGTTGACAGTTGACAGTTGACAGTTGACAGTTCTCAGTTGTCATTGGTAACTGGTAATTGGGAATTGGGAATTGGTAATTGGAAAGTGGAAAAGATTCTCGATATCGATCGAGATCGAAAAAATTTTATTTCCCCTGCCAGGGCTTCTCTGAACCAAATGCCCTATCCTTCGTCTGTGTGTTTAGGAGCGTCGGAAAATCCTAATCATTAAGGACTGATGACTGCTGATTACCCTTCGAGCCTTTTCTAAGCAAACTGACAACAGTCAACTGACTACTGACTACTGACTACTGACTACTGACAAATTTTCAATTCCAAATTTAGGGCTGTCAATATGCTGAAGTTGACTTACACTGAAACGGGCTTTAACCTGGAGCGTTTGGCTCAATCTCCCGAACAGTTAGTGGCGCTGCGAGTTGTGCTGGCTATGCGAGTTGGTCAAAGCATCAGCGTTGAACCGAGCACTGCGGCATTTTTGCTGCCCGCGAATTTGCCGGCGCTGTCTCTGTTGGAATCTGAGGCCCGCCGAGATGATACCGATTCGATCGACCTTTGTGTTGCTGATGCTGATTTTGTCGAGGTGACTCTGCGGGGTACGTGGATTGGAGAGGCGTCTGAGGGCGCCCAGGGGGTGTTTGCGACTGTTTTGAGCGATCGGGCGGAGCGGTTGTTGCTCGGACTCTGGCTCGAAACTCAGGCTGCTGCCGAGGTTGTCGGCGAAGTCGGCGATTAATATCCGCGATAAAGTTCGCCAGGGAGCATCTGTGCCAGGTTTTACAGTGCTGTCCCGCTCGCGATTGATAAAATAGGCGAGCGAGACAACACTGTAAAAAAAATGCTTTTTGCGATCGGATGCTTTCTCTATCCCCCACTCTTGTTAAGGAATAAGAATTAGATAACTTACAAATTGATGGTTCTTGTGGGATGGGCCCAAAGAGCCCGTTCTTTCATGACGGGCGGGACGCCCATCCCACTTTCTTGAGTGTAAACTATTTAATTTGCGATCCTAAGGCGTGTAAATAAGGTTGAAGTAAATGCCGTTATCTTGCAGGTTGTCGCCTTTATCGGTAATTCTTATCAAAGGAAAAGCATAATCTACACGCAAGTTCACCCGCCGTATCGGTTCCCAGATTACCCCCAAACCCATACCTGCTAAAAATGTCTGATAGCTTATTTTATTAGGATTGTTGGCAGCATTCCACACCGTACCTGCATCCAAAAAAGGAGCTAATTGAAGTTTGGGATTTCCCGAAGCATCCCGCTGCAAAGTAATCCGATCCTCGATCGACAGTCGGAAGCCGTTATCGCCAGAACGCACATTTTGGCGGTAGCCGCGCAGAGATTGCCCGCCGCCAATTACAAATTGCTGCGAAGGTAACAAACTATTAGCAGAAAGTTGCAAGTCTGACTGCAAAATTAATAAATGTTTATCATTTAATCGCTGTACTCGCTGCACTTGACCCAGCCAACTCAAAAATTGTCCGTCAGGGACAGAACCTTCATTTTGAGTAGCATCAAACAAGCTTGTGCCGATCGTAAATTGCGATCGCAAAGCCCAAGCACCCTGGGGGTCGCGCCGAATGTAGTCCTGTCCCAGCTTAATCGCAGTCGTAGTCGTGACACCATTGGAGTCAGGGCCCGAGCCAAATGGAGTTGGTACACCGGCGACAAAAGTTCTGCCTTTCTGATAAGTAATACCGGCAGATAAGGCAAATTCTTCGATCGGCGTTCTCCGCAGCGGTTGGCGGTAACTAACTTCAAATAAATGTGATTTTCCCGAAATGTCAGCAGAATCAAAAGGTTCTTGTACTATACTGTTGCGGTTCGGCGCTGCCCTCAATTGCAACGTGCCGTTCATCGCATTTAGCGGCAAGCGATAGCTGAAATCGAAGACATCTGAATCGCCGAGCGATCGATAATAAGCACCCGCAAGTTCATCGCCATTTCCTGTGAGATTGCGGTGCCGCAAACTAACACCCAATCTTTCAGAACCGACGCTGGGAGGCGAATAATTGTCAATGCTGAAACTAGATTGAAATGGATTAGCTTCCGTAACTCTGACAATCAGAATGCTCTCTCCTTCATTATCCCCAGCCCGCAGGCTGGCTTCTACATTGTCAAATAAAGGATCGACTCGCAGCAGCCGGAGTTGGTTTTCTAATGAAGCTGTACTTAAAGGCATTCGGGCACCGAGTCGAATCCGGCTGCGGATGTAACTTGGATGCAATCTTTTAGCTCCTTCTACCTCAATTCGGGTCAGCTTGCCTTCGATAACTTGAATTTTGACTACTCCTGCGGTGATAGTTTGGGGCGGCAAGACGGCTCTCGAAGTGATGTAGCCGCGATTGAGGTAAATTTCGGTAATTTTGTCGGCGATTTGTTTGAGCTGTTCTAGCGTGGCAGAACGACCCTCTAACGGCTTGACTAAGGCATTAATTTCGTCTTGGCTTAAAATTGTGCTGCCAACTACTTGAATTTTCTGCACCTGAATTACCTGATTCGGCAGTGGCAGGGGAACTGGGGACGGGCGCTCCGGTGCAACTGGTGGCGGTATTTGAGGAGGTTCTGGGGAAGGCTGCGGGGCCGGTTGCAAAAATCGATCGCGATTGGGATCTGGCTGAGTCGGTGGCGGGGGCAGGTTTGGAGGGGTATTTTGTGGGTTTTGGGCTAAAAGATCGCAATCTGCGGGGTTCTCACATTTTGGCTCAGTGTTAACTAAATTTAGTCTTTCGGGTTCCGGATGCGCATCACAACCAGTTTCATTAATTGTGGAACAGCGATCGGCTTGGTTGTCAAGAGGATTGTTTTCGGCAAAATCCGGCAGTTGATTGGAGTTAGTTGCAGTTTCATCCTGCTTGATTTCGAGTTTTTGCAGTGCTAATACTCGGTTGGCCGGATCGGCTAAGTTGTGAGCGGCGGCGGGCAACTGAGAACTATCCTCCGTTTGGGATATAGCTTGATGGGCATCAAAGCAAGCAATGGGGAGCGCAGTTAGAAGTGAAATCCCCAACCGAAATATTGCAATATTTGCTCTCGGGCGCATAATTAATATTTTTTGTAAAATAAGTTTGCCTGCTGCTTGCACTATGCAAGTTTACCATTTAGTATTCGGCGCAATTTGACGATAAAATTTTCAATAGTCCGGCTTTCCAGAGACAAGGAGATCGGGAGCATCTCAATTTTGCTATCGAAGTCGATCGATCTTTTAGATTTTAGAGTTTAGATTTGGGCGATTGGGGGATTGAGTCACGAGGATCTGGACTCTAGGACGATTTGAAGAGCGATCGCTTCAATAACAAATGCCCAGTTGCAACATCCGAGCTTTTCCTAGCGAATCTTAATGCTCCTGGATTTGCCAGGTTAAATGTATCTGGTATGGAATTATTTTTTGGCGATGGGTGTTAACTCACTGGGGATTAATGGTTCTCGGGCAATTTTGCCGAGTTCGACTGCACTCAACACTTCTGACCACTCGATCGCTAAATTGGCATCGCTGGGAGACTCCACGCGCAATTGAGCTAGAGCTGCCAAATACTCGTACCAGAGACCTTGTTTGCCGAAGATGCTCAGCTTGGCGCGACCCTCGGGCGATCGATCCAACTCTGTTTTCAAGGTTGGGGCAACTGCGATGCGGTTTATCCACCCTGAAACGAGAACCTCATCTCTATAGTTTTTTGGGTTGCATTTGATAGTAAAGTACCATTGATAGTTTTTGCCAACTTCCAGGGCTGGCGAGTTGCCGTCGGAGGCGAGGTTGATGCTAACGATACCAGGACGGCTCGTTACCATCCGAAAACTTTTTTTGTATACCGTTTTGTCGCTTTCGTCTGCTAACTCAAACTGAACTGTTTTGTCGATGGCTACGGGAAGGTAGTAGAAAAATGTCGGCTTTGCTGATATTGTTTGCCCCATAGTTGATTGGGGAATCAAGGCAGTTAAGGCATTTGTGGCAGTGCATTCTAAGCCGCGGGTTCCTCCCCCTTCCCGCCTTCCGGGTACTCCCTGCTCCGGCGGTTGAAAGTTATTCCACGTGCCTCCCAATTGCTGGTTGTTCGGTCTGCTTCCAGTTAGTTCCGGGGGTTGAACTGTTTGCCAGTTGAGTGGTAGCTGCGGTTGTGAGGGGCGGCGGACATTGTTACCGGGGCTGTTGAGAGCCTCTGCTGGTATTAAACTACCAACGGCAACTCCCTCTAGAGACAGAATTAAGGAAAGAGCACCGATGTTTAGAGCAGACTTCCAAGCCATGACGAACCTGCCTTCTAATGAACCTAGGAACTTAAACACACGATTTTATTCTACCCAAGGTTTTGACGGATCTAGTAATCTGTTGTACTTAATTTATATCTTCCAACAGATACGATTAGTTTGGCCCTTCTGAGCAAGATGGAATTCTGTGTCGCGTTTTTCAGTGGTAGCTTAGTAGTTATACTTACTTGCCTGCACGACAGCAGGTTGGGTTGAGCTTGTCAAAGCCAATGTTCAGAAAGACTAATATTCCGTTTTTTTTACTCTGGTCGCAGGCTAAAAAGCGTCTTTTCGTAAAAAAACCGGTTGATGCGTCAGTTCAGGATATCAGGAACCTCGGCAATTTTGCTGATGAGCCTAAAGCGATCGGCTACAAGTGAGCAAATTAAGTTTTCTGTACAATACAATAGCGGCAAAAAAATTTAGCATGAATCTCGATTCACCTGTTCTCTCGGACAAACAGCCTTCGGGGCTGCGGATGGTAAGACCGATCGGGGTCTACGCGCTGCACGGCATTACTTTTTTAGGAAATAGGTTATTCGCGGTCGATCGCACCGAAGGGCTACTATTGGAGATCGATCGAGAAACTGACAACACTACTGTTTTGAATCCTCATCAAACGGGTAAGTTTGCAGGCGCAACCGGGCTGGCGATTTGGGAAGATACTCTCTGGTTTTCGCGAGATGAGGATATTTGTTGCTGTCCGGGCGCAATTCGGGATGGGGCAATCGCACAAATCAAACCGGAACATTTTGTTTCCCTTTCTTATCCCGCTGACGGGATTGCGGTTTGGAAATCTACGCTGTATGTGACTTGCCAGAGATTGGGCTATATTCTGGTTTTTGATGTAAAAACTGGTCGGGAAATTACTCGGTTTTACGCTCCCGGTATTGGCATAGAAAATATCACTGTCCGGGATGAGGAACTCTGGGTTTGCGACAAGACTGAGCAAACTGTTTACTGTTTGGAACGGGCAACTGGGGAGATTAAATTTAGCGTTTTGACTCCCTTTGAGTGGCCTTCGGGTTTGGCTTTTCACAAAGATGCCCAGACGGGCGAAGAGGTTCTGTACGTGGCTTATGCCGGGGATGAACTTTATATCCGGGACGATCCGAATTCGGAAGATCCTTTTCAGTTGACGAAGCGCGATCGCACTTTTGTTCACCCTTTATCTTTTCACTACAATGAAGCCGAACGCTACGCTCTGTCAAACGGTTTTTTGATGGAAATGTCCTATGTCGAGGAACTGTCTCCTCTGGATGAGGTAGAAATCGATAAATTGGAGTGGCGGATTGCTTTACCTTCGGACACTCACCGGCAAAAAGTGAGGAAAATTACGCCGATAGGGATGCCTTTTACTGAGGAAATTCAGGAAGGGGAACGGGTGGCGGTGTTTAAGTTCGATCGCCTCTTGAAGGGGGAACGGCGAATTTTTGGCTGGAAGGCTTTGTTGGAAGTGCGATCGATCAAGTATCAGTTGTCACCTCGGAATGTAGAAAAGATACCGCCACTGTCGCCGGAGTTTGCAGCGAAGTATTTGGTGGACAATGATAATTTGGCGATGGATACGGAGATTGTGCGATCGGCTGCGGTGGCTTCCATTGGCACAGAAACTAATATTCTGAGGAAGTTACTGAGCATTCGCAATTTTGTTTACGACCAACTTTCCTACGGGATTAGACCTCACATTGACACTCCCGATATTGTACTGCGTCGCGGCGTCGGTTCTTGTGGCGAGTATGTGGGGTTGTTGTTGGCTTTGGCAAGGTTGAACGGGATTGCTTGTCGCACAATTGGGCGCTATAAGTGTCCGGCTTTTGCTGACAGAAAAGGTTTGCCGCTGGAACCCGATTTCAATCACGTTTGGCTGGAGTTTTACATTCCAGGTTTTGGCTGGGTGCCGATGGAATCTAATCCTGATGACATTCAAGACAGAGGCCCTTATCCTTTGCGGTTTTTTATGGGTTTAGCTTGGTATCACGTGGAAATTGGCAAGGGAATTCGCTTCCAAAGTCTCACCAGCGGGGGTCTGCCTTTGAAGAAGGAGGATGTTTCCGTGGGAAGTCTGGCCATTAATCATGTCCGGTTTACAATTTTGGAAGAGTTGTTTTAAGGAAGAGTTGACAGTTGACAGTTGACAGTTGACAGTTGACAGAGGGAGGATTTTTCTCATCTCCCCCTCTCGCCCAATTCAAAACACGTCCGGTACAATAACCGTTATCAGGTTTGTAGTGAGGACTTTAGTCCGCAGGTTTGTAGTGAGGACTTTAGTCCGCAGGTTTGTAGTGAGGACTTTAGTCCGCAGGTTTGTAGTGAGGACTTTAGTCCGCAGGTTTGTAGTGAGGACTTTAGTCCGCAGGTTTGTAGTGAGGACTTTAGTCCGCAGAGTTTTATGAGGATTGCCATTCCTCGCTACAAACTAATTTTATGTCGTTTGTGCGATCGCACATAATCTCAAGTCTAAATCTCAAGTATAAGGCAAGCAGGAGGGGTTGTGGAATTTTCGATTGCTAATTTGCTGGTTTTGGTAGCCTTTGTGCTGTTGCTGACAGTGACTGGCGGGGTCGCTTATTTGACAGCAGTTGAATGGCGCGATCGGAGGCGGTTAGATAACGCCAAACGTAAAAAATAGTCGCTATTTGCTGTTGACAAATTGCATTTGTCATGCTAATAAATAAGGCGACATACTTGGATGGTCTTTAGAGGTTTGTAGTGAGGACTTTAGTCCGCAAAAATTGATGCGGACTGAAGTCCTCACTACAAACCTATTTGATTTAGTAGGATTCACGGGCGGGACACCCGCGCCACAATCAACACACTTGAAGTCATTGGTTGTTGGTTATTGGTTATTGGTTATTGGTTATTGGTTATTGGTTATTGGTTATTGGTTATTGGTTATTGGTTATTGGTTATTGGTTATTGGTTGTGCATTTAAATTGTATCTTTAGGGCGGGCATCTTGCCCGCCCCACAAAAGTTTAACTTTATTCGGACGTGCAATTTAAATGCCTCGGAGCTTATTTGTCCTATGTTTCTTGTTAGTTGTTCGTTCTAACAACCAATAACCAGTAACTCATGCCCAATGCCCCATGCCCCATGCCCTAGTCAATTATCCACGCGCGAATCAGTTCGTTTACCTGTTCTGGTACTTCGTCGTGCGGACAGTGACCAGCTTTGATAAAGTGTTCTGTCAACTGCGGATAATGTTCGCGGAATTTGGCGCTTCTGTTGGTAGAATTCATCCACGGATCGCCCTCTCCCCACAGCATTAGCAGTGGGCAATTTAATTGACTCAACAATACGTCGTTTTTTTCACCTTGGGGTGTTCGGAAGACGGAGGCGAATACTTTGGGTGCACCCGGATCGCAGGAGGGTTGGTAAATTTCTTCTACTAATTGGTCTGTGACGGCGCTTTGGTCGAGATAAACTTTTTGTAGGGTTTTCCGAATTGTCGATCGCTGGCGCACGTACTGAAACAGCAGAAAACTTGCCCAATCTTGCTGAAATAAGGTTTTAGCTACGGTAGATACGGCTTTTTGCAAGGGCGGGGCTTCTGGTGCGGGCTGAGGTTCGCTGAAGGGGCCGGCGCTGTTGATTAAGATGAGTCCGGTGGCTGATTCGGGACGCTGGGCTGCTACGCACAAGGCGGCGTAGCCTCCGAGGGAGTTGCCGGCTAGTACGGCGGGCCGGCCGATGATGGTGGTGATGAAGTCGTGGAGTTGGTCGCGCCAGAGCTCGCCGCTGTACTGGATTTCGGGTTTTGCCGATCGCCCGAATCCGATTAAGTCGATCGCCCACACTTCAAAGTCTTTGCTCAGCCCGCTGATATTTTTGCGCCAGTGGTCTGTGGATGCTCCAAAACCGTGAATTAACAGCAGGGGAGGGCGTTCTGGATGTCGATCGCCGGATCGAACATAGTATACTGAATGGCCCCGCCATTGCCAGTATGTGCCTGGAATGGGGGCTGCGGTGATGGCTGGGATTGTTTGCATAATGTAAAGAAATAAGTATTTACTTTAACTATTGTATCGTGAGGTTCAGATTTATAAAGTTTTGCCAACGCGCTGGGGTTTTGCCAGTAGAGGGATACGTCAAGTTGGTCGAGTTGGGCTAGTGTGGGCGATCGCACTCATAATAAATAAGTTTTGTAACAAATATTGATTTGGTAAAGGTCGCAGCAGTCGGATTTTCAGTATTCGATCGGCATTTGGGAAATATATCTGGTTTCGACTGCAACACACCTAGGTAGGATCCTTGCGATTTTTGGCACAAGTAGGAGATCTAGGCGATCGGGCCCAAGCTGTGGTGGTGGGAGTCGATCCCCATTGGCTAGGAGTCAAGGGATCGACTTTTTTGGACGGGTTTCCGATCTTTTCAAGGTGGGGATCGTTTGGTAAGCGAGCTGTTGACGGCTTGGGATGCAGCGGGTTCAGCGACCGTGCCCCGGCAAAAGCCGATCTCAAAAATCAGGCTGCGGGTAGAAGTTATAAGTAAAATTACTGGTAGTTCTTGGCAAAAGTTTCTGAGAATCGCAGAATATTTTGTGATGTTCTTTGCTTTTCTTAACGGCTTTGATACTCTAAGATAGAAATAGAGCTGCGCCGCTCAATTAATGAGTATTTTGAATACTAGGGAGCCAACTATGCAGGGTGTGAAGTTTATCCACCTGAAAGTTAGGGAGTTTTCTGAGTGATTGCTATCTCAGCCCGTCCGGTCGTCGGACGCAATTGGATTACGATTAGCTTCGCTTCTACCCTATACCTTTGTCCTATTTTGGATCTGCTCCTAGCAGAGATTCCGCCTCACTGGCAAGCGGAATTACGGTTGGGGCTTCAAGAAGCTTTGGTAAATGCTGCCAAGCATGGAAATAAGTTAGACCCCAGTAAAACTGTTGGAGTCCGTTTTTCGATCGTCCAAAACGAATATTGGTGGGTGATATCAGACGAAGGTTGTGGCTTTAAAGCACCTTGCGGTTGCGACCTTTATACCGATACTTGCGACAGTCTCATAGCAGAGGATGTTGCAGATAATTCTGCATTCCCCCATGTTGAACAAGAATGTGGTAGGGGGCTGTTTATCCTTTACCAAATATTCGATCGGGTTGAGTGGAATTCTCAAGGCACAGAGTTACGGCTGTGCAAAGAACTTCCCAGTCGCTACCGGCTGCCTCGCTTGCGCTAGAACTGATATTTGGCAGCATTTTTCAGCTCAGCTCGACCTGCAATTTTTTTCGTTTCCTCGCTGAACCGAGGATGGAAAATTTTGAGTATCAAGCTATTGATAGTAGATGATAATGCAAAATGTGAGTTTTGAGTGAGAAAAGTATAAATCTTTTTTAGCTCGCAATCGCGCTGCTCGATCGAGTAGCGCGATTGTTTGAGTTTTGGGCTCTTGTCAAATATTTAACTCAAGACTCAAAATTATTTGCCGTGAGTGGGACAGGGAGGGGCAGAGATCGATCGATCCAGCCATCCTGCTGCTTGGTTGAGGCGCGGGAGGGCTTCTTCGGGCTGATTTTTCAACAAAAAGACCAAAGCGGCTGCGGCTTGCTCTCCGGCCCGGGCGGAACGGTTGGCTTTGAGGCGGTGCCAATCTCTTTCGGAAATGGCGAGGCGGGCTGCGAGGGCTTGAGCCAGTTCTACTGTGCTCAGCTCGTTGAGGTTGACAGTTTGGGTTGTTTGTGTAGTTTCAAGCATAGATGGCAATTATAGCTATTTGGCTGCGGTTTCTGAATTGAAAAAATATACTGCATATAATAACAAGTTAATTGGGAATTGTTTTTTTAAGTATTGTCGGGTTTGCAGATCGAAATGCCTCAACAGCCGTCAGAGTTAAATCGGGAAGATTCAGAAAATGAGTTTGTGGAGGCGATCGCAGCAGTGGAGCGATCGCTCGCAGCCGTCAAAGAGCGTTACACTCAGATTCAGTGCGATCGCCAGCGCCAAGCCGAACTCGGCAACCGGCGAGAAGATGTCCGCCAGTCTCTGCGCCAAAATCCATTACCGCAACTCAAGAAAGAATTGCGGGAAATTGAGCAAGAATTGGAAACGATCGAGTTAAATTTAGAAAGCAGTCTGTTTTCTTGGGGAAGCATAAAACAACCTTTTTGGCAAGCGGTTCGCTTTGGGGGACTCGGCATTTTGCTTGGTTGGATTTTGAAATCCTATACGGGATAGTTTTGGATTTTTTTAACCGCAGAGGGCGCAGAGGGCGCAGAGGAAGAGAAAAGAGAGGATTGTGGTACAAAATATTAAATAAACGGGAGTGAATATGACTAATCAACGAATTGCAGCAATTTTGCGGGCTGGTGAACCGGACGAAACCGTAACTGTTCAAGGCTGGGTTCGTACTAAGCGGGAATTGAAAGAATTTGCCTTTGTCGAAGTCAACGACGGTTCGGCGATGGCTAATTTACAAGTAGTTATCAATGCCGATTTGCCAGATTTTGAAAATGTACTTAAACAATTAAATACAGGTGCATCTCTAGAAGTTTCGGGAGTGTTGGTAGCGTCTCCAGCCAAGGGACAGCGAATTGAGTTGAAAGCTTCACAAGTACAAGTTTATGGCGAAGCAGACCCGCAAACTTATCCGCTCCAGAAAAAGCGGCATTCCTTGGAATTTTTGCGAACAATCGCCCATTTGCGGCCGCGCACTAACACCCACGGTGCTGTTTTTAGAGTGCGGAATGCTTGTTCGGCGGCGGTACACCAATTTTTTCAAGAGCGCGGTTTTTTGTGGGTTCACACTCCGATTCTGGCTGCTAGCGATTGCGAAGGTGCGGGGGAAATGTTCGCCGTTACTAACTTTGACTTAAAGAATGTGCCGCGCACTGATTCGCAAGAGGTTGATTATGCGAAAGACTTTTTTGGAAAGCGCGCCTATTTAACAGTTAGCGGTCAGTTGGAAGCAGAAATCATGGCGATGGCTTTCGGGAATGTTTACACTTTTGGCCCGACTTTTCGAGCCGAAAATTCCAATACTTCGCGGCATTTGGCGGAGTTTTGGATGATTGAACCGGAGATGGCTTTCTGCGATTTGCAGGGTAATATGGATTTGGCTGAGGCGTTTTTAAAGTACATTTTTAACTTTGTTTTGGAGCATTGCCCGGAAGATATGGAGTTTTTCAACGAACGGATTGATAAGACCGTTTTGGCTACGGCTGAAAATATTATTAACAATCAGTTTGAGCGGATTACTTACACCGAGGCGATCGCACTTTTGGAAAAAGCAGACAAAAAGTTTGATTTTCCGGTAAGTTGGGGTTTGGATTTGCAGTCGGAACACGAGCGCTATTTGGCTGAGGACTTGTTTAAAAAACCGACCATTGTCAGCGATTATCCCGTCGGGATTAAAGCATTTTATATGCGTTTGAACGAGGACGAGAAAACCGTCCGAGCAATGGATGTTTTGGCTCCGAATATTGGGGAAATTATCGGCGGTTCGCAGCGGGAAGAACGGCTGGATGTGTTGGAGCGGCGCATGGAAGCCCAGGGTATGAATAAGGAGGAGTTGTGGTGGTATTTGGATTTGCGCCGCTACGGTACTGTGCCTCACGCTGGCTTTGGTTTGGGGTTTGAACGGCTGGTGCAGTTTATGACTGGAATGGGGAATATTCGCGATGTGATTCCGTTTCCGAGAGCGCCTTTGACTATTGATTTTTAGATGCAGACGGCGGTTGAAACCGCGCCTACAAAAACAAAGCAGACGGCGGTTGAAACCGCGCCTACAAAAACAAAGTCCGCCTCCGCGGACTGAAGACAATAACATAATCTTCACAGCGCGTTCTTTAACCCGCGGAGGCGGGTTTGGTCTGTATAGACGCGGTTTCTAACCGCCCAGTCTTCTTTTCCCATCTCAAATCTAAAATCTCAAATGGTATAGGCTAATGGTACTTCAAATTTCGTCGAGTTCCAAGGCACCAACTGTCACCTGGGAAGCCCTACCAGCCGACTTTGTATTACCGGACGATCCCGTGGAAAATATTCAACAACCGCCCCTTGCTGCTGCTCTCACCGATGCTCTGGGGGCCGCTGGACGCATTGGACTCGCCCTTATCGGTTCCAATTTTGGACTGGTAGCGACTATCAATCAGAAAACTGTAGTTAAAGCACCCGATTGGTTTTACGTGCCGCAAGTGCATCCAGTTGCTGAGGGGACGATTCGCCGCAGTTACACGCCGAATCTGGAGGGTGCGCCGATATCGGTGGTGATGGAGTTTTTGTCTGACGAAGATTATGGGGAACTGTCGGTGCGATCGACTCCTCCCTACGGTAAGCTCTACTTCTACGAGCAGATTTTGCAAGTTCCTACCTATGTTACTTACGACCCCTACAATCCCAACTTGGAAGTGCGGTATCTGCAAAATGGGAGCTATGTAACCCAGACTGCTGATGCACAGGGACGGGTGCGGATTCCCGAGTTGGATTTGTGGCTGGGGATTTGGCGGGGGGAACGTTTGGGGCAAACTATGAATTGGCTGCGCTGGTGGGATTCGCAGGGAAATTTGCTGCTTTGGAGTTCGGAACAGGCCCAACAGGAACGCCAGCGGGCCGAACAGGAACGCCAGCGGGCAGAACAGGAATGCCAGCGGGCGGATTTATTGGCGGCTAAGTTGCGGGAGTTGGGTGTTGATATCGATCGGCTGGCATGAAAGGGCGGGATGTTCGTTAGTTAGCCGTAGGGTGCGTCGCGATCGCAAATTTACAAAGAAAAGCGAAAATCTCACAGATCCGCACCACACAATAGTCAGGTGCGTCGCCATCAAAAATTTACAAATTAGATCGAATTCACAGAAATAGTACAGGCAATTTCAATAGCGATCGGCTGAAAACATGGATGAGAAAAAACTGCCCCAAAACACAGTTATTCCAAATGGGCAACTTTCCAACCACTCGCTAAGTAAAGTGGATAGGCTGGCAATAGTGCGGCAATCCCCGCACAGTAAGCAGGGATCGCCGTTTGGCTTATGCGTGAATTGTTAGGCTGTCGGCTCCAGCTCCTTCGGTGCTGGCAACATAGAAAGTATATGCTCTTTCAGGGTTATAAGTTCTTTGGCTTTAACATAATACCCTAAGTGTGTGGGTATTTTAGTGCTTGAAATAGGGGTTTGTGCTGTCGGAATTTCTACAATTTTTATGTCCCCATTAGCTGTAAATTGCGGGTAAGCATACAAAACTCCTAAAAAAATTAATCTTCTACCTAGAGAAATTCCACCTTGTGATGTGAATGATCCTTCGTTAAGAACCAAAATTGGAGAACCAGAAGAACCGGGGAATGTAGCTATATCAGCTAAACCAATTGATTTTCCTTGAAAATCAACAATCGGATGTGATGCTGTAATTCCTCGACGCAAAACAGGGAAATTATTGACATCATCCCAAAGATCAATAGGATATCCCACCATAAGAATATCTTCTAATGCAGAAAGATTGCTAAGTATTTCTGTAGTAGGGAAATCATCTTCAGTAATTGGTTTATAAAAAATTTCTTCTCCTTGAGCCAACGCTTCCTGTAGCAGTGGTTCAAATGGCATAGCACAAAGGTCTACATCATTATTAGGATGAGGAATCCAACGGTTTTGAAAGTTTGAGACTGTTATTGGCTGTGAAGCAAATTTGGGTACCAATTGACCATTCTCGTCTTGGACTCCTAAATGAACAAAAAATGTTCCTAACCGTGAATTCTCAACAACGTGATTATTAGTAATAAGAACAGGTACTCTTTTTTCACTCACTCTGAAGTCAACACAAAAAGCTGTTCCGGATGACTGAGTACCATCATTATTTTTTGTGACAATACGTATTGTCGTGAAAAGTAATTGCGATGCCAAACTATTTAGGTTAATCATGGACAGATATTAGAATGAAGAACTTTATACAAAGTAGCACCTTGTCTAAAAAATCAACAATATAAAATCATCGCAATTACCGAACCTTCCTGAGTTCGGTTGGCTATTCGGTTAAGGAAAGTAGCCAAGCCTACGATTGCCTTGTCTCTATCAGCATCAAAAGGCAGCAGAAGAGGAATGAAGGCTGGAGCTACAAAACAAGCTTCCACCAACAACCGAATTTCTCGGACGAACATAGTTAGCTTTTTCCTTAAGCTGTAGGGTGCGTCGCGATCGCAAATTTACAAATATAACTGAAAATTTTATAGCGACGCACCTGACTATTGTAGGGTGCGTCGCTCTCAAAAAATCCCTAAAGAAAGAGCGAAGTTTTGGCAGCGACGCACCTTACACAATACTAAGAGGGCTGAAGCCCAACAACGTACCTCATACTAAGAGGGCCCAAGCCCAACAACGTACCTCATCTTTCTGATAACCGCTATAGATTAAGTTGCCGAGGGAATTGTGATATCAACAGATTGGACTTTCACAGCAGTTCCCAAACTCGATAACGGCGGTTGAATTGCCGCAGTATTTCCCACTACTAACGTTACCAAATTATCCGGTTTCAAGTAAGTCTTAGCCACGCGCTGCACGTCAGCAATTGTGGCTGCTTCGACGCTGCGGCGGTACCGAAAAATGAAATCTTCGGGATAACCGTAGTATTCGTAGCGCATTAGTCGCGACAAAGTTTGACTCGGATTTTCAAATTTGAAGATGAAAGAATTGAGGGTGGAATCTTTCGCAAAAGCTAATTCTTCGGCGGTAATTGGTTCGGTGCGGATGCGATCGATCTCAGCGCGGATTGCGTTGATAAACGGAACTGTCGCGTCCGATCGCGTTTGGCCTCCAGCCACAAACGTCCCTGGATAGTCAAATCTCGGGCTCCAAGCCGCGTAAACCGTGTAGGCTAAGCCTTGGCGCGATCGCACATTATTGAACAAACGCCCGCCAAAACCGTTCATAACCCCATTCATCACGTCCAAAGCACCGTAATCTGGGCTGTTCAACATCCCGCCCAAATGCCCCATCTGCACGTAACTTTGACTCAATTGCGGTTGATTTACCAAAAATACGCCGCCTTGATTCGCCGGCGTTACCGCTGGTAGCGCAGGCACTTCTGCACTCTGAGTCGGTACCCAGTTGCCGAATTTTTGCTCGACGAGCGATCGCATTTTAGCCGTATCAAAATCGCCAGAAATACCCAAAATCATATTCTTCGGGTGGAAATACTTCTGGTAGAAACCCACCAAATCGTCGCGGGAAATATTGGCCAGAGTCTTGTATTCTGCCGTGCGCGCGTAGGGACTGCGATCGCCATAAATCAACTTTTGAAACTCGCGGCCCGTAATATCGTTAGGATCGTCGTTGCGGCGGGCGATACCACCTTGCTCTTGATTCTTAGCTAAATCCAACTTTTCCTTAGCAAAAATTGGCTCCCGAATCACTTCCGCAAACAAGTCAAATACAGGTTCCACATCTTCAGCTAAAGCACTAAAATTAGCGCTACCAGAAGCAACATCAATCCCCGTTTCAACCGAAGCTGCCCGCTGTTCTAGCAACTGATTTAATTCATCAGCCGTATGCCGGCTCGTGCCACCAGTTCGCATCACTTCTCCCGTCAAACCTCCCAATCCAATTTTATCAGCAGGTTCAAAACGATCGCCCGTGCGAAATAGCGCCGTTCCCCCAACTAACGGGAGTTCTCTATCTTCCATCAGATAGACTCGGATGCCATTTTTCAGCTCGAAGCGAGTGTATTTAGGCAGTTTAATTTCTGCCAGCCCCGGGAATTTTAATTCATCGTAGTGCTTCGGCCCAGCCGCTAAGGAAGGTAACAAATTAAACGTGGCAAGTGAAACAGTAAAAAAGCAAAGCGACAGCAGAAATAACTTTAATTTTTTCAGTCTCAATTTAGTCCTTTTCATTCTTGCTCCTAAGTTTGATATCGTGAAATAGCGTAGGGGCGGTGCTCTGTGCCCGCCCTAGATGCGAGTCTATTTCCCAGTCTGCGGAGGCAGACTTCGTTTTTGTAGCTGCGGTTTCAACCGCCGAGTCTTAGTCTGCGGAGGCAGACTTAGTTTGTATAGTCGCGGTTTCAACCGCCGAGTCCAAATCGAGGCTTCTTCTTACAGCGACAAAAGCTTACCAATCGTGCGATTTTCCGGGCGGAAAGTTGCCTTAGCTACTCGCTGAATGTCAGCAGGAGCAACAGCAGCGATCGCATCCAATTGCTTAAACAGATTTTTCCACGAACCAGTTTTCACTTGATAGTCCAGCAGCGAAAATGCCATCCCCATATTAGAATTGAGCGATCGCAACAAACCCGCCCTCGCCTGAGTTTTCACCCGTTCCAACTCCAAAGCAGACACCGGATCAGTTTTTAGGCGATCGATTTCCTTACTCAAAGCCACCGCCACCTCATCAACCGTTTTGCCCGGAGCAGTTTGAGCGTAAAACAACATCAAATTCGGGTACTTTTCCCCCGGATAACCGCTAAAACCTTGAGCAGCTAGCGCCAATTGCTGTTGTTCAACCAAGGATTTGTAAAGCCGAGAAGTGCGGCCGCTGCTGAGCAAAGAACCAATGATTTCATAAACCGCATTGTCAGGATGATTCATCGCCGGCCTGTGGTATCCTTCCAAATACCAAGGTTGAGTTTTTAACTTCAGCGTCACTTCCTTCGTTTGTGTTTGCGGAGGCTCCACAATTTGCAATTCAGGAGGCGCTGGTTTCGCCTTGTAGCGGCCGAAATAAATTTGAGCGAGACGCTTCACCTCCGCAGCTTTCACGTCTCCTACCACCGCCACAGTCAGCTTGCTGGGGATGTAGTGGCTGTCGAAAAAATTCTGCACCTGGCTGCGCGTGAGGTTCTTAATGTCTTCAGTGTAGCCAATCACCGGACGACGGTAAGGATGAACAGAGAAAGCTTTGTCAGCAAAAACTTCTACCATTTGCCCGATCGCCGAATTCTCGGTTCGCAGCCTCCGTTCTTCTAAAATTACCTGTTTTTCCTTGTAAAATTCCCGAAAAACAGGCTCTAAAAAACGCTCGGATTCCAACGACATCCACAGTTCTAACTTGTTAGCGGGGAGACTATAAAAATACATAGTCGAGTCGATAGAAGTAGCGGCATTTAGTCCAACTCCGCCTGCTTGTTCGACAATTTTACCGAATTCATTGCGCTTGACAAATTGCAAAGCTTCGGATTCAACCTTGTCAAATTCTGCTTTGAATTTGGCGATATCTTCAGTTTTGCCGATCGCCTTCGCTGCTTGCATTTGCTCGAAGAGTTTATCTTGTTTTTCTAGCAGCGGCTTTTCGGCTTTGTAGTCGGTAGTGCCGATTTTTGGCGTACCTTTAAAAGCTAAATGTTCCAGGTAGTGGGCGACTCCGGTTTGGCCCTCTGGTTCGTTGGCGCCTCCCACGTCGGCGTGAATCAGAAACGATGCTACCGGGGATCTGGGCCTTTCGAGCACCACGAATGTCATCCCATTGTCGAGCTTAAATTCGGTGACTTGCTTGATTACGCGATCGAGCGACGGTTGCACAGACAGTAATTGCGAGCCGCTAGCAGGGTTATCGCGAGCGAGGGCGATTTCGGGGGAAATTCCCCACCACAGCACTACAGCGGCGAGTAGGGAGGCAATGAATCGAGTTTTGGGTTTGGGCGATTCCCTAAGGGATCGCTTCGCCGCGCGTGGTTTTTGGAAGTGCGGGATCATTCGATTTTAGATTTTAGATTTTGGATTGTCAAACCAGAGGTTTGTGCCGAATACAAGAGATTCTTGTTTAAGGATAAAGATTTTTTGACGCATAAGCGATCTGTTGCGCCGCAGATGTTAGGCTGATACAGCAAATCTCAAAAAGGGTCTAGGGTCAGGCAAGGAGTTTTGAGTTTGGAATTAAAGTCGCGCACTACTTAAAACTTAACATTATTTCGCCCGCCCGTCCGAAACCCCCAGTTCTAAATCGCCAATTACCGATTCCAAAGCCATGCGAATTTTTAATCAGTCTCCTCCTTCAGAAACAGAAACCAAGAAGCGAATTTTACAAGCAGCTCAGCGGTTATTTGCCCGCAGCGGATACGACGGTACGACAACTCGGGATTTAGCAGCGGCGGCGGGGGTGGCGGAGGGTACGTTATTTCGGCATTTTGATAATAAAAAAGCGATTTTGGTTGAGGTGGCGACGGAAGGATGGGTGGAAATACTGACAGATTTGCTGACAGAATTGAGCGAGATGGGAAGTTACAAAGCAGTGGCTCAAGTGATGCGGAGGCGGATGCTAAATATCCGCGAGAATAGCGATATGATGCGGGTGTGTTTTTTGGAGGCGCAATTTCACCCGGATTTGCGCGACAAAATTCAGTTGGAAGTCATCGGAAAAATGAGTATTGTGGCTGAGGCTTTTTTTGAAACGGCGATGGAAAAAGGAGTTTATCGGAAGATGAATCCAAAGATTGTCGCTCAGGTATTTTTGGGAATGTTTGCCGTCGCCGGTTTCAGTCAGAATACAATTATGGAGCCGAATGCTTCCCCGCAGGAAATGCAGGAAATGGCGGAAGGATTGGCAGATATTTTTCTGAATGGAGTTTTGGTTAAGGATTAGTCAGTTGTCAGTGTTTAGTTGTCAGTGGTTAGTTGTTAGTTGTCATTAGCGCGAGCGTCATTAATCATTAGTCATTAGTATAGCGGTTCTCAGAAAGATTCGCGGACGTTGTTGGGCTTGGGCCCTCTTAGTCTAAGCGGTTATACTGATGCCAGTCATACCTCATCTTTTTGAGAAAGGCTATAGTTCGCGTTTTTTTCCTTCTTTATTCTTCCACACATTCGTTAAATCCGTGGAGCGCATCCTTTGCTGAACTTTCTTCTACCTTATGGACAAAATCTTAGACTATTCTATTCGGCCCTTAATGCAGGAAGACGAGCCTTTTCTGTGGCAAATGCTCTATGAAGCGGCGCACATGGCAGAAGAAGGCGAATCAACGGTGGAAGCTGTTGTGAATCATCCTTTAATTGCGAAATATGTCAAGCATTGGGGACGTGCAGGCGATATGGGCTTCCTAGCAATTGAATTGAACAGCAGCCAGCCAGTAGGAGCGGCGTGGCTGCGTTTGTTTGCAGGGGATGACAGGGGGTTTGGCTGGATTGACGATACTATCCCGGAATTGGCGATCGCGGTTCTTCCAGAATACACAAATCAGGGTGTAGGAACTCAATTGCTGGCTCATTTGTTGCCAGCAGCCAAAGCATCTTATCCAGCGGTATCCTTGAGTGTCAGAAGCTCAAATCAGGCCCTGAATTTGTACGAGCGATCGGGATTTAAAGTAATTGAGGGAAGCGAGATAATTAACCGCACAGCCGGGACATCATTGACTATGAAAATAGATTTTGATTGAGTAAATTATTACTCATCGTTAAACTCGTACATTTGCCGTGCCCAATTATCCCGATTTTCCTGCCATTCATCAATAAATGCTTCCCAAGTTGTATTGCTTTCTAGTTCCAGCAATAAACTTGATACTTCTTCAAGAGTCGATGCTGCTTGACATTCTTCTACCCAACTTTCCCGGCGCCGTTTCCATTGATTTTGCACCGCTTCCCACTCGATGTCTGATTCCAATTCAACTAGAAATTCTGCTAACTGTGACGGATCGACTGCTGCTTGCACGTCACTCACCCAACTGTCGCGACGTTCTTTCCATTCTTGCGTCACAGATTCCCATGTGAGGTTGCTTTCAAACTCTAACAGTAATTGGTTCAGTTCTACCATATTAAATGTTTAATTTTTTGCAGTTTGTGCTAAAGTTATTATACAAAAAAAAATCAACAAAGAGTGTTAAAAAAAATTTAAGATTGCAGTCTCAGTGAAACTACGGAATAGATAAATGAATAATGAGCGATGAATTTACTTTAGAGATGCTAGACATTCCCAGGAGTTGGAATCGCGGGACAGGCGATTGGACGGGAGTGGCGGCTGCGATGGAGAGAGGGGAAACTGTAGAAGTAATTCAAGAAGTTGGTTCGACTTTGTGGCGAAACAGTCTGCCGGAAAAACATTGTTTGTCTTGGGATGGGGAAAATCTATCACCTATCAAAGGGCGAATTTGGATTAGTTTTACTCAGAGAAGATTTGCGCCGGAATCGGTTTTGCCAAAGGTTCAGTGGCATCCGAGAGTGTTGTGGGTAGGGATAGGTTGCAAGGCTGGAACTTCGCGAGAATTAATCGAAACTGCGATTCAAAATGTCTGTCGCAGTTATCATTTAGCGGAAAGTGCGATCGCAGGTATTGCTACGATAGACACTAAAGCAGGGGAAATCGGCTTGCTGGAACTTTGTCGATCGCGAAATTGGCCGTTAAAAACCTTTGCGGCTGATGTTTTAAGTTCCGTTGAAGTCCCCAATCCTTCAGATATTGCAGCAACAGCAGTGGGAACGCCCAGCGTAGCAGAAGCCGCTGCACTTTGCGCGATCGCCCAAATTGTCACCGTGCACCAACACCAAAAAACGCAGATATCCATCAATCATCTGCGTTTATCTGCGTTTATCTGCGGTTCACATCCGCTCTTAGTTCCGAAAAAAGTCTTGCGATCGGAAAAAATGCTAGGCTCTGTTACAGTGGCGGTTGCAGTTTGCCCGATCGACTATCTACGATAATATCTTACTGCTCGACACCGACATTCACAAATCGGCCAATTAGCCCAGAAACCAACGACAACACAATTGAACCGAACAAAGCAGGCCAAAAACCGTTAATCGCAAAGCCGATACTGAAAGCACCCGCCAACCACGAAGCCAAGGAAAGCGAAATCGCATTCACCACAAACAAAAACAAACCTAAACTCAGAATGCTGAAAGGCAGCGTCAGCAATGTAATAATCGGCCTGACAACCGCATTCACAAATCCGATAACCACAGCAGCCAGCATCGCCGCTGGAAAGCTCGTCACCGCAATACCCGGTACAATGTTAGCGGTAATCACCAGCGAAACGGCCGCTACTATCCAAGTTAAGAAAAAACTTACCATATCGTTTTTTTCATCTCCATCACTCTTAATTAAGATTGTAGCTGTTTGGGCGATCGACCAAAGTTCGGGATACACTACCAAATACCCACCTTGCGACGACATCAGATTTATGAAAATCCGGCAACTAGCAGCATTTCTATTGGCACTCACCATCTTCATCCTGCCCCGCGCAGCCCAAGCTCAATCTAAATATTACCCACCGCCGCTGTCCTTTAGCAATGCCGAACTAACCAGACGCGATTTTTCTGGCCAAACGCTGCGCGCCGCTGAGTTTTCTAACGCTAATATGGATTTAACTAATTTTTCTAATGCCGATTTGCGGGGAGCAATTATGAGTGCTTCGGTGATGACTGAAGCGAATTTGCACGGCGCAAATTTAACTAATGCCATGATCGATCAAATTAAATTTACTAAGGCTGATTTAAGCGATGCCATTTTAGTCGAAACAATTTTGTTGCGTTCTACTTTTGATGAAGCTGATATCACTGGTGCTGATTTTACTGATGCAATTATGGATGGCGCACAAGTTAAAGAATTGTGCAGCAAAGCCAGCGGGATTAATTCTCAAACTGGGATTTCCACTCGCGATTCTTTGGGATGCCGCTGATTTGTTTTAATCCCATTGTTTAAATTTGGGCCAGAGAAGGTACGTTGTTGGGCTTTAGCCCTCTTTAAGATATACGCCTAAAGAGGGCTGAAGCCCAACTACGTACCTATTTTTGGAACAGAAGGTACGTTGTTGGGCTTTAGCCCTCTTTAAGATATACGCCTAAAGAGGGCTGAAGCCCAACTACGTACCTAATTAATTTGATTGTGGAACAGGCCGGAAAGCCTGTTTCTGACAGCTAAGAATTACTAAGGCTTGACTTTTTTCTGAGCAGCCTCATAATGCTCGCTCATCAACTGATTAACTTCTGGATTGTAAATCCGCAGATAATTCCAGTAATTCTCAAACACCGATTTCACGTATCCTTTTGTTTCAGGAAACGGAATCTTTTCCGCAAAAGCATCCGGATCGCTAAAACTAAACCTCTTCAACCAATCTGCTACTGCATTCGGCCCTGCATTGTAACTCGCCACAGCTAACATCGAATTATTCTTGTACTCGTCGTGAGTGTGATCCAAATACCACGTGCCGAGTTTAACGTTGTCGTCTACATCCTCCAAGGAATACTTTTTGAGACCGATTTTCTCAGCAACCCAAGATCCAGTTTCCGGCATTACTTGCATTAAACCTGTCGCGCCCACTGCTGATTTAATTTGGGGCATAAACCGCGATTCTTGGCGGATCAAGGCTGTTACTAATACTGGATTTATTTGGCGTTCTTGCGACCATTTGACAATGGTTTCTAAGTACGGAAAAGGATAAAGTGCTTGCCAATAAGCTGGCTGCTGTCTGAGTGCTTGGTATTGGGTTCTATCATCTGGTTTGTCGCGCTGTCGCAAACTCCCCACCATCCACAAACCGTCTAAATTGTCTCCGACTCCAATTCGCATTAAACCGTCGGTAAACTGTTCGGCTATACTTGGTTCGACGCGGTTGGTAAATTCTATTTGCCACAACGTCCAAGCATCTCTATCTTGACCTAATTGATACAGTTCTTTTAATGCAGGAGATCCGGCGGTTGGTTCGGGGCGCTGAGGCTGTTGCACTACCTTGGGAGATAAGTCTCGGACTGTGGTAAAGTCGCCTACTGGCCAGCCTAGAAATACTGCCGATCGCCATGCGAAATATGATTCTGGATAGCGTACAATGGTGTACTCGAAGGATGTCTTGGCATCCTGTTCGCGGCCGAGTTGCTTTGCCCATTTCCCGACCCAAAATGCTGCTTCTGGTGCTTGTTCGCTGTCGGGATTGTGGGTGGTTAATTCCCTCGCCCACTGCCAAGCTGATTTTAAATCTCCGCCTTTGGCATACTGTTGCGCGATCGCCCAACGCAATTCGGCTGCTTTATCAGAATTGTTGTATTTTGTCAATAGCAACTTGCGGGTTTGTGAGGCGGATTCACCGCTGCCTGCTTTGTCGAGAAGTTTGGATTTATCTAGCAAAGCTTCGGGGGCACGATCGGGGAATTTGCCGATCGCGCGATCGAGATAGGCGATCGCATCCTTGGGATCGCTCAGCCGTGCTAGCCGGATTAAACCCATACCAGTATCTTCGGCATCCGGGAAATCTCGCACTAATTCTTGATAGGCAATTCTCGATTCCGGGATTTTGCCGTCTAGCCACAAACCGCGAGCTTTGCGGTAAAGATTTTGACCCGTGCGGGGAGCTTTTCCGTAAGCAATCGCTCCTTTGCCGTAATCCTGTTTTTCCCAATAGCCAAAGGCAATTTCTTCCCAATCTTCCGGTTTCAAAGTGGCGCTGTTTTGCTGCGCCAGTTGTTCTAATAATGTACCGTAATCTTTGACATAATGACCGTGCTTTGCTACTATCAGCATTAACTCGGGCTGATTGGGATTTTCTTTTAACTTCTTCCGGGCAATTTCTACACTGCGCGGATGTGCGGGAAATTCTGTAATTGCTTGCTTCCAATATTCTGGTTTTGACTTGCCTAAAATATACAAAGCTTCGGCAGATACTGGATCGCTAGGATAGTTTTTAAGCAGTTCTTCCCAAGCTTTTTGTGCTTTGCCTTTGTCGCCGCTTGATTCGTAAGCTTGCGCGCGTTTGAGGGCAATGTGAGCGGCTAAAAGTGGATATTCTCGCTCTAAATTTTCTAGTAACTTTAATGCTTTGGTGGCATTTCCTTGCTGGATCAAATCGCTGGCAAGCAAGTAGCGGGCGCGGCTTTGAGGGGAGATTTCCTGCTGTGGGTTGGTACTTGCAGGCTGACTTGCGGCGAGTTCAACCAATTTTGCCGATCGCTCATTCGGTGACAGGGATACCAGCATTTTGACGGACGATGCGGAATTGGCTGCATCTCTGCCCCGCTGAGCCTTCTGGAAAGGGCCGACACCCATCCATTTCGCCGCACCAACCACAGAGGCGATCGCCATTATGCAAACTGAAACGCCCATTAAAACAGAAACTCGGGTTTTGCGTCGCTTTAGCATGGGAAAATTTAATAAAATAACAATAGAAAATCGATCGCCAGCGGACTTGGCTGATATCGTACCAGAATTTATTTAGATCTGTAGCGGAGAATTTAGGCGATAAATTTATTTATCGAAGGAAGAAAAACGACAAACCAGCAAGGACAAAGTACAATCAAAAATCTAAAATCTAAACTGTAAATCAAAACATGGAATTTCTAGTCACCGATACGCTCCCCTCTGCTTGGACGGGAGATGCCCTGGCAATTGGTCTATTTGAGGACGCTCTCTCGATCGCCGGCGACTTGGCGCAATTAGATGAAAAGCTTGCAGGCACGTTGAAAGAGCTGATTCAGGAAGTAGATTTTAAGGGCAAAGCGGGCCAGAGTGCGATCGCCCGTGTCGGCGGCAATAGTCCGATTCGCAAAATTGCGATCGTCGGTTTGGGGAAAGCCCCAGACTTAAAATTAGAAACCGTGCGGCAAGCTGCGGGCGCGTGCGCCAAGTTAGCCAAAAAGGAGAAATGCAAAACCCTCGGAATTAGCCTTCCGGTGTGGCAAAGCGCGCCGGATGTGACAGCAAGTGCGATCGCCGAAGGTGTAGAGCTCTCCCTGAATCAAGACAACCGCTTCAAATCGGAACCCGACGACAAAAGCCCGCAAGTAGAACAAATTCATTTACTCGGTTTCGCCGGTACCGAAAGTGCGATCGCCCGCGCTCGCCAAATCACAGCCGGAGTTATTTTAGCACGGGAATTAGTCGCAGCGCCGGCCAATTATGTCACCCCGATTACCATGGCCGAAACCGCTCAAAGTCTAGCAGCAGAATGCGGTTTAGAATTAGAAATATTAGAGCAAGAAGAGTGCGAAAAACTAGGCATGGGAGCCTTTCTCGGGGTTGCCAAAGCATCCGACTTGCCGCCGAAATTCATCCACCTGACTTACAAACCCGCAGGCACACCGCGGCGCAAAATTGCGATCGTCGGCAAAGGATTAACCTTTGATTCCGGCGGTTTGAACATCAAAGGAGCCGGCAGCGGTATTGAAATGATGAAAATAGATATGGGCGGTGCCGCTGCTACCTTGGGAGCCGCAAAGGCGATCGGACACATCAAACCAGATGTCGAAGTTCACTTTATCAGCGCCGTCACCGAAAACATGATCAGCGGCCACGCCATGCGCCCTGGAGACATCCTCACAGCTTCCAACGGCAAAACAATTGAAGTCAATAATACCGACGCCGAAGGTCGTTTAACCCTCGCTGATGCTTTGGTATTTGCTGACAAGTTGGGAGTTGACGTAATTGTCGATTTAGCCACTCTAACTGGCGCCTGCGTCATTGCTTTGGGCGAAGATATCGCCGGCTTGTGGAGTCCTCAAGATAGCGTCGCCGCCGAAATAGTCGCTGCCTCAGAATTGGCAGGCGAAAAGTTTTGGCGAATGCCGATGGAAGAAAAGTATTTTGATGGCTTGAAGGCTTTGCACGCTGACATGAAAAACACAGGGCCTCGTTACGGCGGTTCGATTACGGCGGCGCTATTTTTGAAGCAGTTTGTTAAGGACACTCCTTGGGCGCATTTAGATATTGCTGGCCCAGTTTGGAGCGACAAGGAAAACGGCTATAACGGCGCTGGAGCAACTGGTTTTGGCGTTCGGACTCTGGTGCATTTGGTGCTTGGTGGTGCTTAATTAACTGTGGATTTGCCAGCGCAAAAATAGATATTTTTGCTGCTTGCAATCTCTGCTATAGCAATCCTAAATCATTTGTGAATTTGTAACTCCCTCCCCGCAATTTCGGGGAGGAAGTCAGGGCCGTTTGGTTGTCGTCTTAGGTACGTAGTTGCGCTTCAGCGCTCTTCATAATCTCAGCAAAAAGCGCTATTATTTATTATCATCTTAGGTACGTAGTTGCGCTTCAGCGCTCTTAACAATCCCAGCAAAAAGTGCTATTATTTATTATCATCCTAGGTACGTAGTTGCGCTTCAGCGCTCTTAACAATCCCAGCAAAAAGTGCTATTATTGATTATCATCCTAGGTACGTAGTTGCGCTTCAGCGCTCTTAACAATCCCAGCAAAAAGCGCTATTATTGATTATCATCCTAGGTACGTAGTTGCGCTTCAGCGCTCTTAACAATCCCAGCAAAAAGTGCTATTATTTATTATCATCCTAGGTACGTAGTTGCGCTTCAGCGCTCTTAACAATCCCAGCAAAAAGCGCTATTATTGATTATCATCCTAGGTACGTAGTTGCGCTTCAGCGCTCTTCATGATCTAAACAAAAAGCGCTAAGTTCGCAACTACGTATTTGCGTTCATCTCATTTAGGCAAGGGCGAAGCATTTCGGTACATAATTTATAGCCTTTCTCAAAAAGATGAGGTATAACTGACAGCTCATATAACTACTAAACTCACAGGGCTAAAGCCCAACAACATACCTTATCTTTCTGAAAACCGCTATATCGAAAATTCTCCTAGAAGCACCAGGGATCGGAAACACTGCGCGCGATTATTTTTACTCCCAGAAACTTCAGTCAGCTTACAGGAACTACCAATTGCCTTTTTCCCCATTACCACCCTTTGATATCGTTTCCGGTTGCATCGGTATTGTTTAAACCGTCAACTGTCAACTATCACAGGGCAACTGTCAACTGTCAACTGTCAGCCGAAGCTACACAGTTTTGACATTCCATGCAAAAATAGCTGTTTCATAAAAAATGAAAAAAGTATATAATTATGTAAATATTTTTCAGCCACCGAAATCAAATAATTATATTTGATGGATTTGGATTGCTGCAAATAACTTTTTTCTTGAAATTTATGCAAGAATTATTAACATTTTTTTATGCAACACTGCCTGCATCTTCCGCACTTGGCTGCGACGGGCTGGCCCAGTTGCGACTGTACGCTGTTTTTGACTCGCTGACGGCACTCGCTTATTGCTCTGTGGCGCTATCTTTGGTTTATTTTACCCGCCAAAGTTCTCACAACAAGATTGGAGGGCTATTTGCTGTTGGTTTTTTGGGCTGCGGCGCTGCTCAATTAACGCAAGTTTGGACGCTTTGGCATTCCATTGATTGGCTGTCGGTAGATCTCAAAGCTGCAAGTGGTGTGATTTCTTTGCTCTTAGCCGCATTCGCGATCGCCCTGATGCCGAAAGCATTTACCGAATCTGACTTAAATCTCACAGAAAATCTTCCACAACAGCCGTTAAAACAGCTAGCAGAAAATCAGCAGCAAGATGATACACAGACAGCAGAATTGGCAAAACCACCGACAGACGATATTGTCGATCGCACTTTAACTCTCAGTTCGTTAAGCGAACTATTACAAAAAGAAATTGCCGATCGCCACCGGATTGAGGAAAAGTTGCAATTGGCTCAATTTGCGCTCGACCGATCGGCAGATGCGGTATTCTGGATCGGAGCGGACGGTAAATTTTTGTACGTCAACGACGCCGCTTGCAGTTCGTTGGGATATTCTGCCACAGAATTGCTCGATCTAACTGTGCACGACATCAATCCCGATTTTCCCGAAACTGCTTGGAATTTGCACTGGAAAGTCTTAAAAAGGTGCGGTTCCGTTAATATAGAAGTTCACCACAGCACTAAATACGGTCGCATTTTTCCAGTAGAAATTACGATCGACCATTGGCAATTTAACGGCAAAGAATATCAGTGCGCCTTTGCTCGCGACATTAGCGATCGCAAGCGGATTGAGGCAGCTTTGCGGGAAAGGGAACAAGAATTTAGATCGTTAGTTTCCAATATTCCCGGCGCAGTTTACCGTTGCAGTGCTGCGGGGCGATCGAGCTTAACTTTTATCAGCAGCGGCATAGAAGCTATTTCCGGCTATCCGGCAGATAACTTTATGCAAAAACCCGTGCAAGCTTTTGCTAGCATAGTTCATGGCGATGACGTGGGGCAGATCGATAAAATTGTCGATCGGGCAATTAAGACAAGACAACCCTACGCGATCGAATATCGCCTGATTCACAGCAACGGAAACCTGCGGTGGGTTTCCGAAAAAGGTCAAGCTATTTTCAATCCAGACGGTCAAATTTTATCCCTCAACGGCGCCATTTTTGACGTGACAGAGCGCAAAGCAGCGGAGGATGCTTTGCGACTCTCCGAGGCGATCGCCAACAACAGAGCCCAGCAGCTAGAAATAGCTCTCAAAGAACTTCGAGAAACTCAAGCTCACCTAATTCATACCGAAAAAATGTCAAGTCTCGGTCAAATGGTAGCAGGAGTCGCCCACGAAATCAACAATCCCGTCAGTTTTATCTACGGCAATATTTCCTACGCCACCGAATATATGAGAGACTTATTGAAGCTTGTGGAACTTTACCAAACACACTATCCTCAACCACAAATAGAAGTTCAAGAATATATTGAAAACATAGATTTAGAATTCCTGAAAGAAGATTTGCTAAAAATCTTCTCTTCGATGAAAATGGGAGCAGATCGCATTCGCGAAATAGTTCTGAGTTTGCGAAACTTCTCGCGTTTAGACGAGTCGGTAAAACAGCCTGCCAATCTTCATGAAGGCATAGACAACACACTGCTAATTTTGCACAACAAACTGCGAGCTAGATCCGAATATCCCGAAATTAAAGTCATCAAAGATTACGGAAAAGTACCCTTAATTGAATGTTATCCAGGCCAGCTAAATCAGGTATTCATGAATCTGGTTAGCAACAGTATTGACGCCTTGGAAGATGCTTGGAAGCAAAAAAGGCGATCCGGTAGTAGCGACTGGAAACCAACTATTAGCATTCGCACAGAAGCCCTTAACGAAAATATTATTTGCATCCGGATTGCCGATAATGCGATCGGCATGACAGAAGACGTGCGCCACCAATTATTTGACCCGTTTTTCACCACAAAACCGATGGGGAAAGGCACCGGTTTGGGGTTAGCCATCAGTTACCGAATTGTCGTGGAAAAACACGGCGGCACCTTGATCTGCCGTTCGGTTTTGGGTGAAGGCACGGAATTTGCGATCGAGCTTCCATTATAAACTAGCTATAGATAATTTTACTTGCAAGTTGGCAACTCGATCGCCAACTCCGTCCCCTCTCCGGGTGTCGAAAAACACCGCAACTTCCCCCGATGATTTTCCGTGACAATTTGATAGCTAGTTGCTAGCCCCATCCCCGTACCTTTACCCACCGGTTTAGTCGTAAAAAAGGGATTAAATATTTTTTCTTGAACTTCGGGAGTTATCCCGCAACCGTTATCATGAATCGAGATCGACACGCGATTGTCAGCAGCGAACGAAGTGGCGATCGCGATCCGACCAATATAATTTAATTTGGCGCTGGGTTCTAGGCTTTCTCGCCTTTGTTCGATCGCATCGATCGCATTCACCAGCAAATTCATAAATACCTGATTTAACAAACCGCCATAACATTCAACCAGAGGTACTTCACCATAATATTTGGCGACAATAATTTCTGGTTTTCCCGCCCTACCGTTCAAGCGATTTTGTAAAATCACTAAGGTACTTTCGAGATTCTCGTGAATATCTGTGCTTTTTAAATCCGCTTCGTCCAACCGCGAAAAAGTCCGCAGCGACTTAACAATATCGCTGATGCGCGCGGCTCCATTTTTCATCGATTTCAACAGCTTATAAAAATCATTTTCTAGATACTCAAGCTCGATATCTTCGATAAAATCGGCAATCGCCTGGGGCGGAATCGGATAATGCTCTCGGTAAAGATGAATTAGTTGAATTAACTCGCTCGCACAATCGGTAGCAGGTTGAATATTGCCATAAATAAAACTGACTGGATTGTTAATTTCATGGGCAATTCCGGCGACTAATTGACCCAAACTAGACATTTTTTCCGCTTGAATTAACTGAGTTTGGGTATCCTGCAACTTTTTCAGGGTTGCTTCTAATTCTTCAGTTTGCAGCCGCAGTTGAATTTCTGATTTACGCACTGCTGCTTCCGCCTGCATCCGTTCCATTTCCGCAGCCGCACGGGTGGCAAATATTCTCAAGATAGCTGACTGCATTTCTAGATATTTCACCATCGGCTCAGTATCCATCACTACGAGCAATCCCCAACAATTTCCAGCGGCATCTACAATCGGTACACCCGCATAACTTTGGGCTGGGAAACTTGCTAAATTATCATCTTTGGGGAACCAGCACTGCAAGAGATTGGGATACCGACATATCTCGGTACACCGCTCGACATTTTGACAGGGTGTCTCGGATAGATGGTAAGTAAAATTATCCCCAAATTCATCTCCCGCCCAAAATGCTAGAGTTGTGGCGATCGTTTTTTCAGAGTCACCAAATTCAGCAATCAAAGCATATCGAACTTCTAGTGCCTGGGCGAGATATTGAACGCAGCTTTTGAAGAATGCTGCGCCGGTTTTTGCCGCCGTACCTTCGACTACTAAGCGGAGAGCTAGCTGTTGGCGTTTGCGATCGGTGATATCTCTGGCGACAAACACCACTTGCTCTTGAGACATGGGAGAAATCCTGGCATCAAACCAGACTGAACGATCGCCAATTGGTAACGAGTATTCCAACTGCGTCACGCATTGATTGGCGATCGCTTCTTGAATCGACTCTAGGAAAAAATCTGCTGATTCTTTGGGTAAAACTTCGTGAAGAGTTTTGCCTAAAATTTGAGCGGTAGGTTTGTACAACAAGGGAGCCGAGCTGGGAGATATTTTGAGATAGCGTCCCTCTGCATCGAGCACCATAATCACATCCTGCATGGCGTTAAATAGTGCGATTAATTCTGCTTGAGAGGCAGCTAACTCTAATTCTGCGGTTTTGCGATCGCTGATATCGCAATGAGTGCCGATAAACCGCATCGGTTCACATTCCTCGTCCCATTCCACCACCTGACCCCGGTCTAAAATCCACTTGTAAGAACCGTCTTTGCAGCGCAGGCGGTGTTCGTTGCGACAGGTAGAAGTTTCGCCGCGAAAATGTTTGGCAAAATCTATATAGCATTGAGCTTTATCCTCTGGATGTACCCGACCGTCCCACTCTGCTAAATTATTCACAATTTCGTGTTCTGCATAGCCCAGCATCGCTTTCCACTGCCTGGAAAAGATGACTTCATTGGTTTTGAGGTTCCAATCCCAAGTGCCATCTCCCGCTCCTTCTATAGCCAACTGCCAGCGGCTGTTACTTTCTTCTAAAGCGATTTGTGCTTGTTTTTGAGGGTGGATGTAACGCGCTATTCCCAAACAGGCAACGAATTCTCCAGCGTCATTTACGATCGCGGATACATTGGCAGAGTGCCAGTAATAGTTGCCATCTCGATGCAAAACTCGGTACTCAGATCCCCGCAGTTTCTCACCTTGCAAAGAGCGATCGAGAGTATTTTTACAAATTGGTAAATCTTCTGTATAAACCCACTTAGCAAAACTCTCATGTAACATTTCTGCTGCTTCATATCCTATGATTTCTTTTAATTGGGGACTGACATAGCTGAAGGTGGTATCGGGATTGACGATATAAACCATATCGTTGAGATTTTCCACGATCGTGCGGAATCTGTTTTCACTGGTTTTGATGGCAATTTCTGCGGCTTTGCTCTCGGTATTGTCCCGAACATAGCCATGCCAAATAGTGCTGCCATCGGGTTGTCGCTGCGGTGTAGAATCGCCGCGCAACCACCGCAACCGCCCGTCGGGAAAACACAGCCGGTATTCGCAACACCAAGGTGTCTGATGTTGGGCAGAATCGAGAATCGATTGATAAACGCGATCGAAATCTTCAGGATGGAGGTGATTGAAAATACAACTCGCATCTTGTTGCACTTGTTCTCGGGTAACGCCATAAATCTCTTCCAGCCTGCCGCTGGCATAGGGAAAATGGAAACCACCATCAATATCCATGCGAAACTGATAAATAACGCCCGGGATGTGGCGGGCAATTTGCTCTAAAATACCAGTATCTGTGGGACTGATTGGGCTCTCCGGTGCGATACCTGCTTCCCGAAGTTGAGCTTGGGTTTGGGCGAGTTGGCGGGTAAGTTCTTCGACTTGTGTTTCGGCTTGTTTGCAGCCTGTAACATCTCGCATGACTAACAAGTAGCGGTGAGGCAAAAAGTTGAGCGTTATTGCATATTCGACGGTGCGAATCTCTGCATCAGCCCGCACTAACTCAAATTCACCCTGCACTTTTTCCGGTTGCTGGCATTCTTCCCACATTTGTTGAAAATTCCAGCTTGGTTTTGCAAACTCCCAGATGCAGCGCCCGAGGAGTTGTTCTCTTTTTAGTCCAAACAATTCGCAGGCGGCGGGGTTGACATCGAGGTATCGCCCTTTGTCATCGGCGATCGCGATCGCATCTAGGGCAGTTTCCCAAATAGTCTGCAATTTCCTCTCTCTGAAACAAATCAAAGTGCGATCGTCTGCTGCTGATGGGGGATTGATTTCTCGATCGCCGTCTAAAAATTCAGACATAAATTATTGAATCAGGTGTAAAATAATACATATTATTTGCGTAATATCACTAGCCAACTTACGAGTTACTCTATTTCTACTAATTCTCAAAACTCACAGAACAGTAAGGTTCCTCGTACCGGGACACCCTTAAATCCTGAAAAAAAGCGACAATCTCGCCTCGACGCACCTGAGACAATAGTTAGGCAAACACAGCCAAAACTTGTAACTGTTGCCAGACAAAAAGAGCATAGAAATCATTTTCTCTACTAATTATACAGAAATTTGCAGCATTCTTATAAGTAGATTCACTTAATTTTGCGGGCGAAAACAAAAAGTTTTATATTTTTTTGATTAATAAATCAGAACCCTGACGCTCAGAAATCGATACTTGTCAACAGCAAAGACACCCAAATATCCCCAGATCGGATTAATTTTAAATCTGGGGAGATTTGGGTGTCTTTACTTGGATTTGCGGTGTTATGCTGCTTTATTCGCCGTAATGGCCGCCAGCAACCTTACCCCGAAATACTACGTAGTTGTAGATGTTGTAGAAAATCATGATCGGGATCAGAAAGCCGATGAACACAATCATAAATACCAGGGCGCTGGGTGCCGCCGCCGCTTGGTAAATCGTGAGTTGTGTGGGAATAATGTAGGGAAAAACAATCAATCCCAAACCGATGAAACTGAGCAAGAAAATCATAATCGTCCAGACAAATGGCGTCCGTTCTTCTTTGCGATTGAGACTTCTGAGCAAGAGTCCAACTAATAGCAATCCCAGCAAAGGAATCGCTACAAACACATAAACTAGCGGTTTCTCAAACAATCTTGCTCTGGTACTTTCATAAAAAACCGGAGTGGCGACGGTAATCAAAATCGCTCCGATTAACGTCGTCACCGCCGCAATTTTAGCCGTGCGATAGTGATGTGTTTGCAGTTCCCCCTCAGTCTTCATAATTAGATAGGTGGAACCAATCAAAACATAGCCTTGAACCAGCGTCAAAGCCACCAAGATCGATCGCCAATCCAGCCAATCCCAAGTAGTCCCCACAAAATGACCGGCTTCATCCACCGCAATGCCTTCAAGCACCGCGCCGAGGGCAAATCCTTGAGCTAAAGCAGCCAAAAAACTGCCCGCACCGAAAGCATAATTCCAAAACAACTTGCGGTTAGAATGCTCGCGAAATTCAAAGGCTACAGCCCGAAATATTAAACCGAAAAGCATCATGCAAATCGGTATGTACAAGGCAGTTAAAATTGTGCCGTAAGCCAAAGGAAATGCACCAAATAAAGCGCCTCCCATTAAAACCAGCCATGTTTCGTTAGCATCCCAAACATTGCCCAGACTGGTCATTAAAATGCCTCGGCGCTCGTCATCAGAAGCAGTCAAAGATAATATTCCCACCCCTAAGTCAAAGCCGTCTAGCATGACATAGAGCAAAAGAAATAAACCCAAAATGATGAACCAGACTTGCGGGAGAAAATGCTCCAAAGCTTGCATAAAATCTCCTATTGTTGTGCTTCTACAGGGCGTTGATCGGGAATGTGTTCTGCGGGTTCAGTTTCGATCGCAGGTTGATTGTCTAAACCAGGTACTGACAGATTCAAATTCGGGCCTTTGCGGATAATGCGGCTGCCAAAATACAAGGCGCAAACAAACAAAAAGCTGTAAATAACAGCAAAGAAACTCAGAGAAGTTAAAACATTGCTAGCGGGGATATTTGATACCCCGTCAGCCGTGCGAATTTGCCCGTATAAAACCCAGGGTTGTCTGCCTACACAGCGCACAATCCAACCCGATTCTACAGCGATATATCCCAGGGGTGCTGCTAAGATCCAAGCGCGCATCAACCAAGGTTGACTGCTAATATTTTCAGCGGAAAGTTTGCCTCGCATCCACTGAATTGTACTGAACAGCATCAATCCTACAAAGAAGAATCCAATCCCGGACATGATGCGGAAACAATAGTAGATTAAACCTACCATCCGGGGTCGATCTTCTGGTTTCCATTCCTTTAAACCGAGGACTGGTTCGGAAAGTTTTTGTTTGAATTCTAGAACGTATCCTAAGCCATTGGGAATTTTAATTTCCCAGTCATTTTTTTGGGCTTTTTCATTAGGCAAAGCTAGCAAAGTCCAATCGGCTGATTCTCCGGCTGCTGAGGTTTCCCATTTAGCTTCGATCGCTGCTAATTTGGTCGGCTGATAGTGATAGACTTGTTCGGCGCTCAAATGTCCGATGAATATCTGTAAAGGTGCAACTGCGATCGCCGTTGCTATGGCAATCTTTAAAGATTTGGAAAAGAAGGCTTCGTTGCGCTTATTTAGAATGTACCAAGCGCTAATTCCACCAATTACAAACAGGGAAGTTTCTAACGTCGCAAAAAACATATGTAGAATGCTGTTTAATGCGAAGGGGTTCATAATTGCTTGGAAGTAATCGGTGACAACAAACTTGCCGTCGATCATTTCTCCGCCGGCGGGAGTTTGCAGCCAGGAGTTAGCGACTAAAATCCAGACTGTGGATAGGTTTGCGCCGAAGGCTACCATGATGGTAGCGAAATAATGGACGATCGGGTGAACGCGCCCCCAACCAAACAGCATAATCCCTAAAAAGCCTGCTTCCAGCATAAATGCCATGGAAGCTTCAAACCCTAAAATGCTGCCAAAAAAGTCGCCAACTGCTTCGGAAAACGGCGCCCAGTTTGTCCCGAATTGAAACTCCATCGGAATCCCGGAAGCGACACCAATCCCGAAGTTTAGGACATAAAGTTGCGACCAAAAACGAGCGTGACGGTAATAATCTGGGTTGCGAGTTTTCAGCCACATTCCCTCAACAATTACCAGATAAATTCCCATTCCTGTAGTGAGAACCGGCCACAGCATATGGAATATGGCGGTTAGCGCAAATTGCATCCGCGATAGGGCCACGGTGTTAGATAAGATATCCATGTTTGTGTCCTTTGGTCAGTTCAACAGAGATTAGTTTGCACAATTTTTAGAATTGACATTAACTACAATGTAATGTAAAAATTCGTGACATTTTGTAGGGTTGGGAATTTTTAAGGTTTTATACAGATTTGATTTGTGTTTTTTAATACATTTATCGGTTGTTTTTATTGGGAAATAGGTACATTTGAATTTATGGTTGGGTGGGCGGGTTTTTGAGATTGTTTGTTAGGGGCGGTTATTTCGGTGAACCCGCCCTTACAATATTGATGTTTGTTGATGCGGGGATACAATTTTAGTACATTTGAATTTATGGTTGGGTGGGGGCGGGTTTACGAGATTGTTTCTTTTTGGCGGTTGTTTCGGTGAAACCGCCCCTACAAGATTGATGTTTTTTAGGGGATATTCTATTGGCGAACGGTGACTTTATAACTGATTTTAAAGGGTTTAAAGAAATAGGTACATTTGAATTTATGGTTAGGTGGGGGCGGGTTTACGAGGTGGGGGCGGGTTTACGAGATTGTT